>JAGXAV010000309.1 GCA_018971455.1 Rhodospirillales bacterium | reverse complement strand
GACCACCTGGCGGACGACGGCGAGGTTCTCGGTCATGGTGTAGAGCTCGACATCGGGCTTGCCGAGAAACGAGGCGGAGACGCCGAAGCCGGATGTCAGCACCGCCTCGAACCCGGCGGCCTCGATGAGCTTGGCGCTCAACGCGTCGTAGCAGCCCGCACCCCAGACGGTACGCCCTGCCGCGAGGCGCTCCCTTAGCCATTTGCGCTGTTGCATGCTTGCTTCTCCCTATGCGCCGGCCCGCGCCGCCGCGAGATCGCGTTTGAGGTATGGCACCAGCCCGCCGGTCTCGAGCATGGCGATGTCGGCCGCGGCCAGCGGCTCGAAGGCGAGGCTGTTGCCGGTCGTGTGGTTGCGGACCAGGCCGACGGACCAGTCCACCTCGATCTCGTCCCAGCGCCGCACGAGACCGATGATGCCGGGGCAGGGGACGAGCGGCGTGCCCATGCTGATCTCGCCGCGCCAGAAGCCGGGCGCGAAACTCTCGGCCACGATGCCGGAAATGCCGAGATGGCGGATGGCGCGCAGGGGTGGATAATGCGGATGGCCGTAGCCGAAATTGCCGGCGCCCACCACGATGTCTCCCGCGCGCACGGCCTCGCCGAACGCCGCGTCGTAGTGGCGCATGGCGATCCGGGCGAGTTCCTCGACATTGGTGATCTTGATGTTCTTGACGCCAACGATCTGATCGACGTCGAAATTCTCCTCGTCGAAGATCCAGGCGACGCGGCCGCGCAGATTGGCGAGCGGCATGGTCGTGCTCCTCAGAGATATTTGCGCGGATCGGTGACGCGGCCCTCGATCGCGGCCGCGGCAACGGCCGCCGCATTGCACAGATAGATTTCCGAGTCCGGATTGCCCATGCGGCCTGAAACATTCAGCGTGCCGGTCGAAACGGCGCGCTGCCCGCCCGACAGCACGGCGATGCGCCCGAAGCAGTAGTCGCAGCTCGGGCTGGAGGTGAAGGCGCCGGCCTCGACCAGCGTGGCGATGAGTCCCTCATCGGCGGCGCGGGCCATGATCTCCTGCGAGGTCGGGATGACGTGCAGCGAGAACCCGTCCGCCACACGCCGTCCCTTGAGGATCTGGGCGGCGATCCGCAGATCCTCGAGGCGTCCGGAGGCGCAGCTGCCGAGATAGCCGGCATTGATCGGCAGGCCGATATGCTCCGCCAGATCGCGGGTATTGGCGGGATTGGGCGGCACGACGATCACCGGATCGAGCGTCGAGATATCGATGTCGTGCACCGCGGCGTAGCTCGCATCCGGATCGCTCACCAGCTCGGGCAGGGTGATGCGGGCACGTGGATCCGTGTACGCGCGCGACAGCGCATCGGGGTTGCACACCGCAGTGACGGCGCCGGTGAACATCGCAAGCCCGCAAATCACCTGGCGGCCTTCGAGCGAGATGCCTGACAGGCCGGGCCCGCCGACCTCCATCACCTGAAAGCGGCAGGCGCTCGGGCCGAGTACCCGCACGATGTGGTGGAACACGTCGCGCGCCATCACGCCCTTCTGCAACGCCCCATGCAGGTTGATGCGGGTGGTGGCCGGCACCTTGAGCGAGACCCGCTCGCGCACGAACGCTTCGAGGATGTTCCGCCGCAGCCCGATTGCCAGCGTGCCGTAGGCGCCGAGCTGGCTGATATGCCCGTCGAAATGCACCACGAAGGCGCCCGGGCTCGCATAGCCCAGCTCGGCCGAGACCTGGTGGCCGATGCCGCGGCGTTCGTAGAGCGGCACGCCCTGTTCGCGGCACCACTCCCGCGTCTGGATGTGCAACTGCTCCTCGGCGGCGGTGGCGACGGGCACCATGTGGTCGATGAAAATGGCGTAGCGGTCCGGTTCGGCGACGCGCGCGATGCCGAAATCCTCCTTCATCTGGCGGAAGATCACATCGGTATAGCCGGGAAAATCGTAGGCCACGACGAAATCCGGCCGCGCCATCACCTCGTCACCGGCGCGCACTGGCTGCCCGCCGCTGACGCGCGCCAATACTTTTTCGGCGAGGGTGTAGCCCATCGTTTCCTCCAGCCCTTCGTTGGGCTGAGCCTAGCGCGTGAGGAAGGGGGCGTGTCAAGCAGCAAACCAAGGTTCATAGCATGAACCTTTACGCCAGGGCGGACGCAATCTCCGCGGCCGCCGAGGTCAGCCGGTCGAGCGCGCGCGGGGCGCCGGAGGCATCCAGAACCAGGTGCGTCAGGCCCCCCAGGCTGAGGGCCGCGATGACCTCGCCGGCGCGGTCGCGCACCGGTACCGCAACGGCGCTGAGCCCGACTGCGACGTCGTCGATCGCGACCTCGAAGCCGCTGGTGCGGATGGCGGGCAGGCGGGCCAGGATGGCCGGAATATTCATCGGCGAATGGACGGTCAGCGGCACGGCGTGGCCGAGCAGGGATGCCGCCCGGTCGGGCGGCATATGGGCCAGCAGCAGCCGTGGCGCGGCGCCGCAATTCCACGGCATGTGCCGCCCCACCCCCCACCAGCGCACATGCACGGGGTCCGAGCCGTGGATCCGCTCCAGACACAGCGCGCCTGTCTGGTCAGGGATGCTGATGAAGACGGTGACACCACTTTCCCGCGCGAGCCCGGCCATCACCGGGCGGGCCTCCTCGCGCAATCCGCCGGTGTGCACGGCGGCGGCGAGCGGCAGAATACCGAAGGTCAGCGCATAGCGCTGGCTCAGCCTGTTCTGGCGCACCAATCCTTCCTCGATCAGGGTCACCAGCAGACGACGGGTGGTCGCCTTGTCCAGGCCCGCCGCCGCCGTCACCTCCGCGAGGCCGAGATCCGGCTGTTCGGCGGTGAAAGCGCGAAGCACGGCGAAGGCCCGCGACACGGCCCGCACCGTGCCGGTGCCCGCCCGCCGCTCCGATTTCGGCATCTCCGCCCTGCTGGTGTCCACGAATGCCCCCCTGATGCGCTGCCGCTAGCGGTGCACGCCAGGGGCGCGTTTGTCGAGACCGCCGGGTGCGGGTGCCGCGCCGCGCACCGGCGGGTCATTGCGCGTCGATCCGGGCCAGGCTCCCGCGCAGGCGGTCGAGCAGACGGAAGAGCTGGACGGCCTCCTCCGTGCTGAACTCGGCGAGCGCGTCGGCATAGTAGCCGCGGATGCTGTCCTGCATGGCAAGCCATCGCTCGGCGCCCTTCGCGGTCAGGCAGATGTGGCGCAGGCGGCCATCGCCGGCGATGCGGCTGCGCGCGACGAGGCCGGCCGCCTCCAGCCGGTCGAGCACGGCGGCGAGGTTCTGCCGGCTCACCATCAGGAAAGTGACCAGCTCCTTCACCGTCATGCCCCGGGTGCGATGGGCCGGCCGCGACAGGGCGCCGAGCACCGCCCATTGCTGGGTGGTCGCGCCATAGCGCGAGACCGCGCGCGTGCCGGTCTTATGCAGCAGGTTGGACGCCTGATAGAGGCGCAGGAAGAGCCGGTTGGCCACGTCCATGCGGTCGGTGGCCTGCTTATGCAGCATGGTATTGTCAGATTCAGCTTGTGGGTCGATCATGGATATGTCATATCATTGCTATATCTGGAATGCCAGAGTGCTGGCGGCGGTAGGGGCAATGCGCGGAGTGGCGGGCAGGATCGTCATCGTGACCGGCGGCGGCGGCGGGATCGGGGGGGCGACCTGCCGGCGTTT
>JAGXAV010000308.1 GCA_018971455.1 Rhodospirillales bacterium | reverse complement strand
CTGGACCGGTGGCTGCATACGCGGCCGCTCTTTCTGGCAGTGTTCGTGCTGCTGGGCGGGGCGGCGGGTGTCGCCAATGTCTGGCGGCTGATGGGACCGAAAGGTCTGAAGAACGGGTGAGGAGCTGAGCAACGTGGCCACCGGGGGGCAGGGGGTCTATCTGCACACCGCGGACGGGCGGCGCGTCATCGACGGGTCCGGGGGCGCGGCGGTGGCCTGCCTCGGCCACGGCAATGCACGGGTCAACGCCGCCATCGCCGACCAGCTGGCCCGCGTCGCCTACGTCCATACCGCGATTTTCACCAACGCCGCGGCCGAGGAACTGGCCGAATGGCTGCTCGACGGCGAGCCGGGCGGGTTGACGCACGCCTATTTCATCTCGTCCGGCTCGGAGGGCATGGAGGCGGCGCTGAAGCTGGCGCGGCAGTATTTCCTGGAGATCGGCCAGCACCAGCGCACCCGCTTCATCGCGCGGCGGCAGAGCTATCACGGCAACACGCTGGGCGCGCTGGCCGCCGGCGGCAACATGATGCGCCGCGCCCCCTACGCGCCGATCCTCTCGGACGCCTTCAGCCATGTCTCGCCCTGTTTCGCCTATCGCTTCCAGCAGGCAGGCGAGAGCGACGCGCAGTATGTCCAGCGCCTGGCCGACGAGCTGGAGGCCGAATTCCAGCGCCTCGGCCCGCAGAACGTCGTCGCCTTCTGCGCCGAGCCCGTGGTCGGGGCGACCACCGGCTGCGTGACCGCGCTGCCGGGCTATTTCCCGGCGATGCGGGCGGTATGCGACCGCCACGGCGCGCTGCTGATCCTGGACGAGGTGATGTGCGGCATGGGCCGCACGGGCTCTCAGCATGCCTGGGAACAGGAGGGGGTGACGCCGGACATCCAGGTCATCGCCAAGGGGCTGGGCGGCGGCTACCAGCCGATCGGTGGCATCCTGATCGGGCGGCGCGTCATCGCAGCACTGCGCGCCGGCACCGGCGCCTTCATGCATGGCCACACCTACCAGGCCCACCCCGTCGCCTGCGCCGCCGCGCTGGCCGTGCAGAAGGTGATCCGCGAGGACGATCTGCTGGCCAACGTGCGGGCGATGGGCGCGCGGCTGGCGAACGGTCTGACCGAACGCCTCGGCAACCACGCCCATGTCGGCGACATCCGTGGCCGCGGGCTGTTCCAGGCGATCGAGCTGGTGGCGGACCGCGCCAGCAAGGCGCCGTTCGACCCGGCGCTGAAGATGAACGACCGCGTCAAGGTCGAGGCGCTGGCGCGCGATCTGGCGATCTACCCGATGGGCGGCACGATCGACGGCAAGCGCGGCGACCATATCTGCATCGCGCCCCCCTACATCGCGACGCCACCCGAGATCGACGCCATCGTGGCCCGGCTGGGCGACGCGGTGGATGCCGCGGTCGCGGGGATGTAGCGCCGCTACTCCGCCGCCCGCGCGAACCCGCCCGATTGCCGCCGCCACATGCGGGCGTAGGGGCCGCCCGCGGCGAGCAGGGCGGCGTGGCTGCCCTGCTCGGCGATGCGGCCGTGGTCGAGCACGATCAGCCGGTCCATGCGCGCGATGGTGGACAGCCGGTGGGCGATGGCGATGACGGTGCGGCCGCGCATCAGCGTCTCAAGCTGCGACTGGATGGCCGCCTCGACCTCGGAATCGAGGGCCGAGGTGGCCTCGTCGAGCACCAGGATGGGGGCGTCCTTGAGGATCACGCGGGCGATGGCGATGCGCTGGCGCTGGCCGCCGGAGAGCTTCACGCCACGCTCGCCGACATGCGCGTCGAAGCCGCGGCGCCCGTCCCAATCCTCCAGGGTCTCGATGAAGTCGAGCGCCTCGGCCTGGCGTGCGGCGGCCACGATGTCCGCCTCGTCCGCCCAGGGGCGGCCATAGCGGATATTGTCGCGGATGGAGCGGTGCAGCAGGGCGGTGTCCTGGGTAACCATGGCGATCTGCCCGCGCAGGCTTTCCTGGGTGACGCCGGCGATGTCCTGGCCGTCGATCAGGATGCGGCCCGCCTCGGGCGCGTGAAAATGCAGAAGCAGATTGACCAGGGTGGATTTGCCGGCGCCGGAATGGCCGACCAGACCGACGCGCTCGCCCGGCGCTATGGCGAGGGACAGGTCATGCAGCACGCCGCGCTCCGTGCCATAGCCGAAGCGCACCCCCTCGAACCGGATGCCGCCCTGCGTGACCGCAAGCTCCGTCGCACCCGGCGCGTCGGGCATCTGCCGGGTGACCGCGATCGAGCGCATGCCCTCCTGGACGATGCCGACATTCTCGAAGATGGCGGTGACGTTCTGCGCCACCCAGCCGGCGATGTTGGCGATCTGCCAGGCCAGCGGCAACGCCATTGCCACCGACCCGACGGCGATCCGCCCCTGTGTCCAGAGCAGGATGGCCGCCGCGCCGGTGCCGACCACGAGGCCCGCATTCATCAGCGCCAGCGTCAGGACAAATCCCGTGGTCAGCCGCAGCTGCCGGCGGAACGTGTCGGTGTGTTCGTCGAGCGCCTCGCGCACGAAGCTATCCTCGTCGCGGGCGCGGGCGAACAACTTGACGGTCAGGATGTTGCTGTAGCTGTCGACGATCCGCCCGGTCAGGCCGGAACGCACGTAGGAGACGGCGCGCGAGCGGTCGCGCATGCGCGGCACGAAATAGCGCAGCATGAGCACGTAGGCGACGAACCAGCACAGCATCGGCGCCGCCAGGCGCACATCGACGCGGCCGAGCAGGATCGCCGCCGAGCTGCCATAGACGATGATGTACCACACCGCGTTGACCGAGCTGACGATGCTCTCGCGCAGCGCCGGGCCGGTCTGCATCACGCGGTTGGCGATGCGGCCGGCGAAGTCGTTCTGGAAGAACGCCCAGGACTGGCGCACCACGTACCAGTGGTTCTGCCAGCGGATGCGATTCGACACGTTGGCCGAGATCGCCTGGTTCGCGATCAGGTTCTGCGCGGTGAGCGCGATCGGACGCGCAACCAGCAGCACCAACGCCATCCCGAACAGATGCGGCCAGAATTTTGCGAACAGCTCGTCCGGCGGGCTCGCCGTGATCAACGTGACGATGCGGCCCATGAACACGGGAATGGTCGAATCGAGCAGCGCCACCACCAAGCCGGCGGCGAACAAAGCCGCGAACAGGCCCTTCGCCTGCCGGGCGAAATGCCAGAAGAACGCGGTGAAGTCGGGCGGCGGCGCCGCCTGCTCCGGTGAATCGGTCGGCTTCAACAGCCGCTCGAACAGCGAAAACATGGCACAGGCTCGAAACGCATCGCGGGCGCGCGGCGACGCCACCCGTGGCGCCGTGAAGCGGGCCCGCATTGCCTTGATCGGATCGGATGCGGCCGGGTAGAGAAGCTTCGTGTCGGGACTATGACGGCGGAGCTTGTTTGGCTCGTCCTGCCGCAATTATTGCGTTTCGCAACGATGACGCGGCTCATCCCCTCGCCGCGAGCGCTGCTCGCGGACGGCGGTGGTGAGCGGAGGAATCGCCATCATTTCGGCGTGATGCGGAGAATCCGACCCGAGGAGCTGTCGGTGGCGAGCCACAGCGCGCCGTCCGGCCCGTCACGAACATCGCGAATGCGTTCGCGCAGCCCCTGCAACAGGCGCTCCTCCTTGCCCACCTTGTCCCCG
>JAGXAV010000307.1 GCA_018971455.1 Rhodospirillales bacterium | reverse complement strand
GAGGATTCCCGCTTCCTCGCCATCGCCCTGCCGCGCGTGCTGGCGCGGGTGCCCTGGGCGGACGATCCGGCGCGCGCCGACGGCTTCCGCTACGCCGAGTTCGCGCCCGATGCCGGCACGCGCGTCTGGATGACCGCGGCATACGGTTTCGCCGAGGCGGTTATCCGCGCCTTCTCCACCCATGGCTGGCCCGCCGATGTGCGCGGCGCGGAGCAGGATCGCCTCGGCGGCGGCGTGGTGAGCGGCCTGCCGGCCGAGCCCTTCCGCACCGACCGCGACCGCAGCTGGGTGCGCCCCCCGCTCGATCTGGTGCTGACCGATCGCCAGGAGCGCTCGCTGGTCGATGGCGGGCTGATGCCGATCTCGGCGCTGCCCTTCACCGAGGAGGCGGTGTTCGGCGCGGTGCGCAGCCTGCAGGCGCCACAGCAATACACGGGCGCCAACGCGGCGGCGGCCACCGCGAATGCGCGGATCTCCTCGCAGCTCAACTCCATGCTCTGCGTCTCCCGCTTCGCCCATTACGTGAAGATGCTGGGCCGCAACATGGTGGGCTCGTACAAGACGGCCGACGAGATCGAGGTCGAGCTGCAGAACTGGCTGAACGAATACATCAACGTCAGCAGCCGGGCCGGCGGCGAGACGCGCGCGCGCTATCCACTGATCGGCGGACGGGTTACCATCCGCGAGCGGCCCGGCAGGCCCGGCGTGTTCGGCTGCGTGATCCATTTGCAGCCGCAATTCCAGTTGGACGACGTCGCCGCGACTTTCCGCCTGGTGACGGATATCGTGGCGCCCGGGTCGCAGAGATAGGGAGACGCAGAGCATGTCGCAGACGTCGCAGAGTGCTGGCGGGCTGTTCCGCGAGGGCCATCTGGCCGCCGCGATCGAGGCGGCCAATGGCGCCGTGCGCAAGGCGCCGGGCGATCTCGGCGCGCGCATCGTGCTCGCCGAGATGCTGCTCTTCGCCGGCAATCTCGAACGCGCCGACGTCATCCTCGACGCCGCCGCCGAGGCGGACCCGGCGAGTGCCGTGGTGGTGGCCGAGTTCCGCCAGCTGCTGCGCGGCGAGACGGCGCGCCGCCAGCTGCGCCGGGACGGCCGGCTGCCCGAGTTTCTCGGCGAGCCGACGGCGAGCCAGAAGGAGGTGCTCAAGGCTCTCGTCGCCCTGCGCGCCGGCGACGGCGCCGAGGCGCAGCGCGCCGCCGCCGCCGCCGAGGCCGCCCGCCCGCATGTCGCCGGCACGGCGGACGGCACCGCCTTCGACGATTTCCGTGACGCCGACGATCTCTGTGCGGGGTTCTTCGAGGTGCTGACCACCACGGGCAAGTATTTCTGGGTGCCCACCGAGCGCGTGGAGAGCGTGATCTTCCATCCGCCGAAGCGCCCGCGCGACCTGTTCTGGCGGCGCGCCAGCATGGTGGTGACCGCCGGGCCGGATGGCGAGGTCTATGTGCCCGCGCTCTACGGCAGCGACGACGCAACGGTTTCGGACGTGCTGCGCCTCGGCCGGTCCACCGAGTGGATCGAGGATGGCGCCGGCCCGGTGCGCGGCATCGGCCAGCGCATGTTCCTGGTCGGCGAGGAGGCGATGAGCATCATGGAGCTGACCGATCTCAGCTTCGGCGCCGACGCGGCATGAGCGGGCGCGGCGGCCGGGGCGAGTGGCGCGGCGAGGGGCGGGCGGCCGATGGCGGCCGCGGCCCCGGGCTGCGGGCGCAACTGCCGCTGCTCGACCGGCTGATCGACGACGCGCCGGACCAGGAGCGCGATCCACCGCTGTCCGGGGCCGACCACATGGCCATCCTTCGCCGCGCCGTGCGCCGTGATCTCGAGGCGCTGCTCAATGCCCGGCGGCGCTGGCGCTCATGGCCATCGGCGCTGACCGAGCTCAACACCTCCACGCTCGGCTTCGGCATTCCCGATTTCACCTCCGGCGCCTTCAACGAGGATCGCCGCCGCGAGCAGCTGCGCGCCGAGATCGAGGACATCATCCGCCGCTTCGAGCCGCGCTTCGCCCATGTCCGGGTGACGCTGGTCAACAACCCCGACGGCATCGATTCGACGCTGCGCCTGCGCATCGAGGCGCTGCTGCACGCCGAGCCCGCCCCCGACCCGCTGACGTTCGACACGGTGGTCGATCCCACCACCGCGGACGTCTTCCTCAAGCCGCGCGACGATGTCTGATTCGCTCCTCCCCTATTACAACCGCGAGCTGGTGGCGATCCGCCGCCTGGCAGCGGATTTCGCCGCCACGCATCCCAAGATTGCGGGCCGGCTCCGCCTGGCGGCCGACGCGGTGGACGATCCGCACGTCGCCCGCCTGCTCGAAGGTGTCGCCTTCCTTGGCGCGCGCGTGCACCAGCGGCTCGACGACGAGTTCCCCGAGCTCACCGATGCGCTGCTCGGCGTGCTCTACCCGCATTACCTCGCGCCGGTGCCGTCCTGCACCGTGCTGCAATTCCACTGCCAGGCGGATCTGCAGGCCGGCTACAAGATCGCCGCCGGCGTGCAGGTCGATACCGAGCCGGTGCGCGGCGAATCCTGCCGCTATCGCACCGCCTATCCGCTGACGCTTTTTCCGGTCGAGATCGAGGCGGCGCGGCTGTCCGGCCTGCCGCTTGCCGCCCCGGTCAATCCCGATGCCTCCGGCGCGGTCTCGGTGCTGCGCATCACGCTGAAATGCGCGACGCCGACCGGCAGTTTCGCCGAGCTGGGCGTGGACCGGCTGCGCTTCTTCCTGCGCGGCGCGGCCAATATCTCCCTGCCGCTCTACGAACTCCTGTGCAACCACACACTCTCCGTGGCCTACGCCGACGGGCCGAACGATCCCGCACCGGTGATCGTCGCCAAATCCGCCATCGCGCCGGTCGGCTTCGCGCCGGACGAGGCGCTGCTGCCGTGGCCGGCGCGCAGCTTCTCCGGCTTTCGCCTGCTGACCGAGTATTTCGCCTTTCCCGAGAAATTCCTCTTTCTCGATTTCAGCCAGATCGAGGCGAAATCGCTTCTCTCCGGCGGGAACCGGCTGGAGATCTTCGTCTATCTCGACCGCGCGCTGCCCGAGCTTGAGCGTGCGTTGGGCGGCGACGCGCTGGCGCTCGGCTGCACGCCGGCGGTCAATCTCTTCAGCCAGCGCTGCGAGCCGATGCCGCTGACCGGGACGGAGGTGGAATACCGCGTGGTGCCCGATGCCCGCCGCCCGGCCGCGCTGGAAGTGTGGAGCATCGAGCGGGTGAGCGAGACCCAGCCGGACGGCTCGGCGCGGCCGTGGCGGCCCTTCCATCGCCTGACCCATGGCGATCCGCAGGCCGCGGTTCCGGGCGGCTTCTTCCACACGGTTCGCCGCGATACCACGGCGCCGCTGACCGGGTCCGAGGTCTATCTGGCGCCGCACGACCCCGAATTCGATGTCGAGGGGTCGAGCGAGCCGACGCTGTCCATCGATGCGCTCTGCATCAACCGCGACCTGCCGGCCGACCTGCCGTTCGGCGGCGGCCACCCGCGCATCCAGCTCGTCGAGGGCGAGGCGGCGGTGACCCGCGTGACCTGCCAGACCGCGCCGACGCCGACGCTGCGCGCGCCGCTGCGCGAGCAGGGTTTCTGGCGTCTCGTCTCGCATCTCTCGCTCGGCCATCTCTCGGTCGCCGGCG
>JAGXAV010000306.1 GCA_018971455.1 Rhodospirillales bacterium | reverse complement strand
CCCTGCGCCGCGCGCGGGGCCGTTTTCGCTCGCATCCGGACGCCCGATCGCCTATGTGTGCGCCGCACAATCCCCCTGGAAGAGACGCGCGCACCCGATGGACATCCGCAACATCGCCATCATCGCCCATGTCGATCATGGCAAGACCACCCTGGTGGACCAGCTGCTGAAGCAGTCCGGCGCCTTTCGCGAGCACCAGCAGGTGGCCGAGCGGGCGCTCGACCGCAACGATCTCGAGCGCGAGCGCGGCATCACCATCCTTGCCAAATGCGCCAGCGTGACCTGGCGCCAT
The DNA here is from genome assembly GCA_018971455.1 of Rhodospirillales bacterium. Lineage (GTDB taxonomy): Bacteria > Pseudomonadota > Alphaproteobacteria > Acetobacterales > Acetobacteraceae > REEB85. The sequence goes on along the minus strand of JAGXAV010000306.1, from coordinate 3,355 downwards.
GACGGCCAGGAAACCCGCATCAACATCGTGGACACCCCGGGCCACGCCGATTTCGGCGGCGAGGTGGAGCGCATCCTGAACATGGTCGATGGCGCCATCGTGCTGGTGGATGCTGCCGAGGGCGTGCTGCCGCAGACCAAGTTCGTGGTCGGCAAGGCGCTCGAGCGCGGCCTCAAGCCGATCGTCGTGGTCAACAAGATCGACCGCCAGGATGCGCGCCCCGACGAGGTGCATGTCGAGGTGTTCGACCTGTTCGCCGCCCTCGGCGCCACCGACGAGCAGCTCGACTTCCCGATGCTCTACGCCTCCGGCCGTCAGGGCTGGGCGACCGCCACGCTGGACGGCGAGCGCAAGGACCTGACGCCGATGTTCGAGCTGGTGGTACGCCATGTGAAGGCGCCGACGCTGGATCGCGAGGCGCCGTTCGCCATGGTGGCCTCGATCCTCGATTACGACAATTTCCTCGGCCGGGTGCTGACCGGCCGGCTGGAGCAGGGCCGCGCCCGGCTCAACATGCCGCTCAAGGTGCTGCGCCAGGATGGCAGCGTGGTGGAGACCGGGCGGCTGACCAAGCTGATGGGCTTCCGCGGCCTCGAGCGCATCGCCATCGACGAGGCCGAGGCCGGCGACATCATCGCCGTCGCCGGGCTGACCGACGCGACCGTGCCCGACACGATCGGCGCGCCCGAGCTGGCGGCGCCGCTGCACGCCGTCCCGGTCGATCCGCCGACGCTCGCCATGACCTTCCGCGTCAATGACGGGCCGCTCGGCGGGCGCGAGGGCAAGAAGGTGACGTCGCGCCAGATCCGCGACCGGCTGCTGCGCGAGAGCGAGGGCAACGTCGCCATCAAGGTGACCGAAAGCAGTGAGAGCGAGGCCTTCGAGGTGGCCGGGCGCGGCGAACTCCAGCTCGGCGTGCTGATCGAGACGATGCGCCGCGAGGGCTTCGAGCTGGCTATCGGCCGGCCGCGCGTGCTGACCCGCGACAACCCCGAGACCGGCGCCCGCGAGGAGCCGATGGAGGAGGTGCTGGTCGATGTGGACGAGCCCTATACCGGCGTGGTGGTGGAGAAGCTGAGCCGCCGCAAGGCCGAGATGCAGGACATGCGGCCCTCCGGCGGCGGCAAGGTGCGGCTGACCTTCCTGATGCCGAGCCGTGGCCTGATCGGCTATCATGGCGAGTTCCTCACTGATACCCGCGGCACCGGCATCATGAACCGCATCTTCGCCGGCTACGGTCCGTGGAAGGGCCCGATCGAGGGGCGCCGCAACGGCAGCCTGATTTCCAACTCGGACGGCGAGGCGGTGCAGTATGCGCTGTGGTATCTGCAGGAGCGCGGCACGCTGTTCGTCGATCCCGGCGACAAGGTCTATGTCGGCATGATCCTCGGTGAGCATTCGCGCGGCAGCGACCTGGATGTGAACCCGATCAAGGAAAAGAAGCTCACCAACATCCGCGCCGCCGGCAAGGACGAGGCGCTGCTGCTCACCCCGCCGCGCCGCATGTCTCTGGAGCAGGCGATTGCCTACATCCAGGACGATGAGCTGGTGGAAGTGACGCCGTCGGCGGTGCGCATCCGCAAGCGCTACCTCAACCCGCATGACCGCAAGAAGGCCGAGCGCCGCAGCGACGACGCGGCATAAGACCCAAAACGCAAAAAAAGGCGCCTCCGGGCGCCTTTTTTTACGTTCCCGCCAGCGCTGACACCGACATCCTCGGCGTCGAACCAAAAAAATCTGACGCGGAGTCCAGCGACCTGACAGGCGCTAAAGGGCGTAGCGCTCTTCATTGACAGGCCGGCTCATTTTCATTCTAACTAACAAAAATCCTCAAATCGCTTATACTGAAAGATTTTAACTCAGGCTGATGTATAGATCGCCTAACACCCCCGCGACCGGTGACGATTCGGTGCTCGATCAATTGATTTTGCGCGACCAGCTGGTGTCCATCCGCCGCAACATCATGATGATTCTGCCGATCAATAGCGGCATTTCCACCATCGTGTTTCTGATGGCGCTCTATTATGCGCATGGCCGCGCTGGTCTGATCTGGTTCATCGCCGCGATGACGATCAACATCATCCGCTTCGTGCAGAGCTGGTTGCCCGACACCGCGCCGCCGCTGCCGGTGCGCCGGAGCAGCTTTCGCTGGCTGAGCCTCACCGCGCTGCTGTCTGGCCTGGTCTGGGCCACCCTGCCGGTGCTCAGCGATTACTGCACCAATCCGCAAACAGTGTTTTATCTCACCATCACCTGCGGCATCACCGCGGGCGCCGTCACCCATGGCGGCCCTTATGCGCGGGTGCCGATCTGCTTCGTCGTACCGCCGCTGCTCTCGGTCTCCGCCTGCCTGATCTGGCTGGATAATTTCGGCTCGGCCTGCCTGGCCGCGACGGTGCTGCTCTATCTGGCGGCGCTGCTGCGCTCTGCCCGCCGGGCGCAGGCGGAATTCCAGGAGACCAGCTTCCTGAAAAACCAGGCGGTCCAGCTGGCCAGCTCGATGGAGGAGACCAACAGCGCCTCGATGGTGGTGGCCGAGCAGATGAGCTACCGCGCCACCCATGACGATCTGACCGGCCTGCTCAACCGGCCGGGCTTCATGCGCCAGGCCGAGGCCGCGCTGGGCGAGGCTGACGGCCCGTGCTGCCTGATGTTCATCGATCTGGACGGGTTCAAGCCGATCAATGAAGCCTTCGGCCACCATGCCGGCGACCGGGTGCTGGTGGAAGCCGCGCGCCGGCTGGCGCTGCCGCTGGGGCCGGATTGCATCCTCGGCCGCATGGGTGGCGATGAGTTCGCGCTGTTCTACCCCATCTGCTCGACCACCCCGCCCCCCGAGCAGCTCGGCCGGGAATTGATCGAGGCGCTGGCGCCGCCCTTTTTCAGCTTCGATGCGGGCCTGCTCGGCGCCTGCGTCGGGTTCCATGCCGGCCGGGAGGAAAGCGTCACCGCCCTGCTCTCCGGCGCTGACGAGGCGCTACGCGCCGCCAAGGCGAAGGGGCGCAACCAGCTGCAGGCCTTCGATGAGCGGCTGCGCCAACGCCTGGCGATGCGCCGCGACATTGAGCGCGATCTGCGCCGGGCCTTGAGCGAGAAATGGGCCGAGGTCTGGTATCAGCCGGTATTCCGGGCGGATGGCTACACGCTGGTCGGCTTCGAGGGGCTGCTGCGCTGGCAGCATCCCCAGCACGGCTTCATCGCGCCGGACGAGCTGATCGCCGTCGCCGCCAAGACCGGGCTGGCCGAGCAGTTGCTGCGCTTCGTGCTCGATGATGTCGGCCAGATGATCGCGGCGCTGCGCGCGCGTGGCCTCGCCCATGTGCGGGTGGCGATGAATATTTCCCCGCGCGAGATC
>JAGXAV010000305.1 GCA_018971455.1 Rhodospirillales bacterium | reverse complement strand
GCGAGCATGAGGCGGCGCTGTGGGCGAAGGCCGGCCAGTGGCGCCGCAGCCTCGCCCTGCTGCGCGCCACCACCGCCCTGCGCCCCGACCAGGCCGACGCGCTCCATGCCCGCCTAGCCGCCACCTTCGCCGCGGCCGTGGCCGCCGATGCCCGCACCCCGCTGCCGCCGCTCGACCTCGTCGCCCTGGCCGATGAGAATGCCGACCTCATCGCTCCGGGCGAACCCGGCCGCGCGCTCGCCGCCCGCCTGGCCGACCGGCTGATCGCGCTGGACCTGCCCGACCGCGCGATCCCGGTTCTGGCCAGACTCGCCGCCGGAGCGCCGTCCGGCCCGGCGCGCGGCGAGTTCGGCCTGCGACTGGCCCGCCTGCGCCTCTCCCAGGGGGATGCGCCCGGCGCCCTCGATGCCCTGACCCAGTCGCACAGCTCTGGCCTGCCGGCCCCACTGCACGCCGCGCGCACGCTGGTCTTCGCGCGCGCCGCTGCGGCCGCCGGCGACCTGCCGAGCGCCACCGCCGCGCTGGTCGCCCTCGGCGGCGACGCGGCCGATGCGCTGCGCGCCGATCTGCTCGAAACGGCGAAGGACTGGCCGGCTGCCGAGGCGGCGCTGCGCACCCTCGCGGCGCGCCGGATACCGCCCGCCGGCGTGCTGACCGATGCCCAGCTCACGACGCTTCTGCGCCTCGCCTCGGCGGCGGCCCAGGCGGGCGACGAGGCGACACTGGCCGATCTGCGCCAGCGCATGGAGGCGCGCCTGCCGGCGGGCAAGCAGGCCGACATGTTCCGCCTGCTCACCGCCGGCCCCGTTCAGGGCGTGGCCGACCTGCCGCGCGCCGCCCGCGAAACCCAGCTTGCCCGCGCCCTGCCGGCCGATCTCACCTCGCTGACGCCATAGATCGCAGCAGCACGGTTCACCCATGCAAAAAACTTGGGGCGCGGGGTGCAATTTCCCTTGCATCCCCCCCCCCTTTTGACCATTTTCCGCGGCTCTTGGCCCGAGGGGGCGCACGCATGAGGCGTGCTGCCCAACAGGCTGTCTGCTGGTTGGTAGAAAGGGGATGCGTGATGAACGCACTCGCGCCACTGGGGATGGTCTCGGATTTCCCGAGCGAAAACCAGACAAACGAAATCCGCGATGACTCGGCCATGATTGCCGTGCCGGAATTGCCTGAACAGAAGGATTACTTCGTCGAGCGTGACGGAATGAAGTTCGCCGGCACGCATCTGCTCGTCGATCTGTGGGGGGCCACCAACCTGGCCGATCCCGCGCATATCGATGCCGCCCTGCGTGAGGCCGCGATCATCGCGGGTGCGACCATCCTGCACAGCCATTTCCATCATTTCTCGCCCAATGGCGGGGTGTCGGGCGTGGTCGTGCTGGCGGAGAGCCACATCTCCATCCACACTTGGCCGGAGCGCGATTTCGCGGCGGTGGATCTGTTCATGTGCGGCGAGTGCGACCCGCACAAATCCATCCCCGTGCTGCGTCGCGCCTTCGCGCCCAGCCGCGTGGACGTGGACGAGCAGCGGCGCGGCCGCGTCTATTAACCAAAGCTTCGCTGGCGAATCGCGCGGGCCGGGTGTCATGCCCGGCCCGTTTCGCGTCGCGTGTCCTGATTGCCGGAGTACCGCCATGACCACCGATTCCTGGATCAACGAGACCCTCTACCCCGACTGGGGCCAGCGCTTCCGCGTCACCCGCGAGCTTGCCCGCGTGCGCAGCGCATTCCAGGACATCGTCATCTTCGAAAGCAGCTCGCACGGCCGGGTCATGCTGCTCGACGGCGTCGTGCAGATCACCGAGGGCGACGAGTTCGTCTATCAGGAAATGCTCACGCACGTGCCGCTGCTCGCCCATGGTGCCTGCACGCGCGTGCTCATCATCGGCGCCGGCGATGGCGGCGTGCTGCGCCGGGTGCTCCAGCACCGCGGCGTGCGCGAGGCGGTGATGGTGGAGATCGATGGCGAGGTGATCCGCCTGGCCAAGGAGTTCCTCCCCGCCATTGCCGGAGAGGCCTGGCACGATCCGCGCGCCACCGTTCTTGTCGGTGACGGCATCGATTACGTGAAACAGGCGCCCGATGACCGCTTCGACGCGATCATCGTCGACTCGACCGATCCGATCGGCATCGGCGAGGTGCTGTTCACCGACGCGTTCTACGCCAATGCGGCGCGCATCCTGGCACCGGGCGGGCTGATCGTGAACCAGTGCGGTGTGCCCTTCATGCAGGCCGACGAGCTGCGCGAGACCAGTGCCCGCCGCGCCCGTTTCTTCCCCCATGTCGGGGCCTATGTCGCCGCCGTGCCGACCTATGTCGGCGGCTTCATGACGCTCGGCTTCGCCGCCAAGCAGGCCGGGCTCGATGCGGTGCCGGCCACGACCATCCGGGCCCGCGCCGAGGCCGCCGGCATTCTCGGCGCCACCCAGTACTGGACGCCGGACATCCACGCCGGCGCCTTCCACCTGCCGCCCTACATCGCCCGCCATCTGCCGCCCCGGAGCTGACCGGCCACCTCTGTCCCGGCTTTGCGCCATCACGCCGATCACCGCATCGGCGCAAAGCTCTCGACCAGGCTGCCCGCGACCAGCCGCCAGCCATCCACCATGACGAAGAAGATGAGCTTGAACGGCAGCGACACGACGCTCGGCGGCAGCATCATCATGCCGAGGCTCATCAGCACGCTGGCCACCACCATGTCGATCACCAGGAAGGGCAGGTAGAGCAGGAAGCCCATCTCGAAGGCGCGGCGCAGCTCGCCCACCAGGAAGCCCGGGATCAGCGCCCGCCACGGTGTCGCCTCCGGCGTCGCCGGATCGGCCATATGGCCGATATCGAGGAACAGGCGCAGATCCTGCGGCCGCAGATTGGCCAACATGAAGCGGCGGAACGGCTCGGCCGCCAGCCGCAATCCTTCGAGGTTGCCGACATGCCCGTCGCTCATCGGCAGCAGCCCGCTGTTCCACGCCTGCTCCAGCACCGGCTGCATGACGAAGAAGGTGAGGAACAGCGCCAGCCCGATCAGCACCGTGTTGGGCGGCGTGCCCTGGGTGCCGAGCGCGCCGCGCAGCAGCGACAGCACGATGACGATGCGGGTGAAGGCGGTCACCATCACCAGCAGGCTTGGCGCCAGCGACAGCACGGTGATCAGCGCGGTCAGCTGCACCAGCCGCGAGGTGGCGCCGGCATTGCCGGCCTGGCCGAGATCGAAACTTACCGACTGCGCATGCGCGGGCCACGCCAGCACGAATGCCGCCGCCAGCAGCACCACGGCGCCGCGTGCCAGGCGGCGCGGGGCGGCGCGCCTCACGCGCCATCCTCCGCCGGCGCGGCGGCCCATCCCACCACCACATCCTGCGCGCCGCCGGTCAGCAGCAGGGCGCAGCGCCCGTCGCACTGCACCAGATGAAGCCGCCGGCGCGGATCAAGCGCGAGGCTCTGCACGAGCCTGAGCCGGCCGTCGCCGGCGGCGCCGGAGATGCGGGCGGCAAGCCCGCCGGCCCGCGCCAGCCTGCCGGCGAGCACGACCAGTGCCAGAACGGCGCCGAGCGAGAGGAGAGCGAGCAGCAGGGAAAGGATCGACATCGCACGGCCTTTTGCCGGGGGCGGAGCGGGCAGCGGGGCAGCGCCTTTTGTTGCGCGCCCGATGGCGGTTCAGGG
>JAGXAV010000304.1 GCA_018971455.1 Rhodospirillales bacterium | reverse complement strand
CGATCCAGGCGCACCGAGCGTCTAGAGGGTGGCCGCGCATTGTTCAGAAGGACCCTATCACATGAGCATTTCCAGCTTCCGCCCGCGCGGCCGGCGCGACATGATGAAACTGGGCCTGGCCGGGCTGGCCGCTCCGGCCCTGCTGGCCTTGCCGGGCGGAGCCGAGGCGGCGCCTGCGGCGAGCCTGGTCTCGGCTGCCAAGAAGGGCGGCAAGCTCAATGTCATCGCGCTGCCGCGCGACTGGGCCAATTATGGCGAGATGCTGGATACCTTCGCCAAGCTGTACGGCATCAAGATCGACAGCGCCAACCCCGATGGCAGCTCGGCGCAGGAGCTTCAGGCCCTGCGCACGCTGAAGGGCCAGGCGCGCTGCCCCGATGCGGTCGATGTCGGTCCGGCCTTTGCCCTGATCGGCAAGAAGGACGGGCTGTTCCAACCCTACAAGGTCAGCACCTGGAACAGCATCCCGGCGGACATGAAGGATGCGGGCGGCGCCTGGGTGGGCGATTATTTCGGGCTGGTCTCGTTTGCCGCCAACCGCTCGGTGGTCAAGAACATGCCGGCGAGCTGGGCTGATCTGAAGAAGCCCGAATACAAGGGAATGATTGCGCTGAACGGCAACCCCGTCGGCGCGGCCGCGGCCTTTGCCGCGGTGTTCGCGGCGGCCCTGGCCAATGGCGGCAGCTACGACAATATCGAGCCCGGCGTGCATTTCTTCGGTGAGCTCGCCAAGCTCGGCAACCTCAACCCGGCCAAGGCAACGCCGGCCGGCCTGGTTGGCGGGCAGACGCCGATCACCATCGACTGGGACTATCTCAGCCTCGGCTATCGCCAGACCGCCAAGGGCAAGGCGGACGTGACGGTGGGGATTCCGCAGGGCAGCCCGTCCTATGGCAGCTTCTACTGCCAGGGCATCACCAAATGGGCACCCAACACGGCGGCGGCGAAGCTGTGGATGGAGTTCATGTATTCCGACCAGGGACAGCTCATCTTCCTCAAGGGCTTCGCCCACCCCGCGCGCTATGCCGATCTGGTCAAGCGCGGCGTGGTGCCGGCGGCCCTCGCCGCGGAGCTGCCGCCGGCGGCGGCCTATGAGGGGGTGAAGTTTGCCTCCCAGGACCAGCTCAGCAAGGGGCAGAAGGTCGTCGCCGATCTGTGGCCGAAGCTGGTGAAGATCTGACCAAGCCGGCGGATCGTGGCGTGGCGGCGGGACAGGCTCCCGCTGCCACGGCACGCGCCGCGCGTTCGCTCTTCGTGGCCCGGTTCGCGCCCTGGCTGTTTGTGGCGGCGTTCTTCGCCTTCGTGTTTGCGTTCCTGATCGCGCCGACCCTGACATTGGTGGTGCAGGCGCTCAGCGGCGATCACGGGCCGACGCTGTCCTACATGCTGCAACTCGGCGAATTCCGCTATCGGACGGCGTTCGTCAATTCGATCATCCTCTCCACCGCTTCGGCGGCGGTCGGGGTGGCGTTCGGGGGGCTGCTCGCCTACGCGGTGCTGCTGCCGGGCGCGCCGCGCTTCCTGCGCTCGGCGATCACCAGCTTCAGCGCGGTGGCGGCCAATTTCGCCGGCGTGCCGCTGGCCTTCGCCTTCATCTCCACCCTCGGCACGCTCGGCCTCCTGACGGTGCAGCTGAAACGCCTCGGCATCGATCTCTACGGGCTGGGATTCAGCCTCTACTCGATTTCGGGGCTGACGCTGACCTACGCCTATTTCCAGATTCCGCTGATGCTGATTGTCCTGACCCCGGCCTTGCAGGCGCTGCGGCGGGAGTGGCGGGAGGCAGCGGAGAATCTCGGCGCAACGCCGGGGCAGTACTGGCGCCGGGTCGGGCTGCCCGTGCTGTGGCCCTCGTTGCTGGCCGCCTTCGTGCTGCTGTTCGGCAACGCGTTCTCCGCCTTCGCCACGCCGTTCGCGCTGACCTCGGGAAATATCGAGCTGGTGCCGACGGAAATCAGCAACGTGCTCTCCGGCAACGTCATGCTGTCCCAGCAGCTGGGTGCCGCGCTGTCGGTGGGTATGATCCTGGTGATGGTCGGCGTGCTGGTGATCTACTTCCTCGCCGCCCGGCGCGCCGCGCGGTGGCGCCGATGAAGCCGCGGCTCGGGGCCTGGCACCGGCTCGTCATCGTGCTCGGTGTGGCCTTCTTCCTGATGCCGCTTGTCGTCACCGGCGCGTTCAGCCTGTGGGAAGGCGGCGACCGCTACGGGTTTGCCGCCTATCGCGAACTGGTGGGCGACCCGGCGCTGTGGTCGAGCCTGCTGCTCTCGCTGCAACTGGCCGGCGAGACCATGCTGCTCGGCCTGGTGCTGCTGGTGCCGGCGATGATCTTCGTGCATCTCAAGGCGCCGTGGCTGAAGCCGCTGTTCGAGTTCGCCTCCGCCTTGCCCTTCGTGGTTCCGGCGATCGCGCTGGTGGCCGGGCTGACGACGCTCTACACCGGCCCCGTCTGGCTGATCGGCACGGCCAACTATCTCGTGGTTCCCTATTTTTTTCTGGCGCTGCCCTACGCCTATCGCGCCATCGATGTCGGCATGACGAATCTGGACATGCACACGCTGACCGAGGCCGGCCAGAGCCTGGGGGCCAGCTGGGCGCAGATCTTCCGCCACGTGCTGCTGCCCAATCTCTCGACCGCACTGATCGGCGCCACGTTGTTGACGCTCACCATCGTCATGGGCGAGTTCACCTTCGCCAGCGTGCTGCTGTTCAAGACGTTCGCGGTGTACATCAACGATACCGGCAGCAGCAAAGTCACCGAAGCGGCGGCGCTCTCGCTGGTCAGCTTCCTCATCACCTGGGCCGCCATGCTCGGCGTGCTGCTCACCGGGCGCGGCAACGCACAGATCGGAGGGGCGCGCTGACATGGCGAGCGTGACGTTGCGGGGCATCCGCAAATCCTTTGGCGGACGCATGGTCCTCGCCGGCATCGATCTGGACCTCGCCCAGGGCGAGCTGGTCTGCCTGCTCGGCCCCTCGGGATGCGGCAAGACGACGCTGTTGCGCATTCTGGCCGGATTCGAGCAGCCCGACGCGGGCGACGTGCTGCTCGACGGACAGGAGGTGACGGCGCTGCCCGCCCGCCGGCGTAACATGGGCATGGTGTTCCAGGCCTACAGCCTGTTTCCCAACATGACCGCGGAGGACAATGTCCGCTTCGGCCCACGGGTCGCGGGCCTCGCGCGCGCGGAGCAGATGCGGCGCGCCGAGCGCCTGATCGACATGGTCGGCCTGCTCACCCATCGCGCCAAATTCCCCCACCAGCTCTCGGGTGGCCAGCAGCAGCGCGTGGCGCTGGCTCGCGCGCTGGCCGTCCAGCCCCGCGTCCTGCTGCTCGACGAGCCGCTCTCCGCACTCGATGCCAAGGTGCGGGCGCAGCTGCGCGGCGAGATCCGCCGCATCCAACGCGAGACCGGCATCACCACCGTGTTCGTGACCCACGACCAGGAGGAGGCGCTGTCGATCTCCGACCGTGTCGCGGTGATGAGCGAGGGGCACGTGCTGCAGATCGCGCCGCCCTCGGTCATCTATCGCGAGCCGCAAAGCGCGTTTGTCGCCCGCTTCATCGGTGTCGGCGCCGTGCTGTCGGGCCGCGTCGAGGACGAGGCGGTGCGCGTCGGGGATGTGGTGCTGCCGGCGCTGGCGGCGGCCGGGCATGCCAGGGAGAGCGCCGTGGA
>JAGXAV010000303.1 GCA_018971455.1 Rhodospirillales bacterium | reverse complement strand
CGGCACGGCGAAGGTGCTGGCGGAGAAGCTGCCCGGCGTGGGCATCAAGGTTCTCGACAACATCGCCCATCCGACGCCGACGCGGGACTTCTCCAACATCGTGCTGCGCATCCAGGAGGCCAAGCCGGACCTGGTGATCATGACCAACTACCTGAACGAGTACATCCTGCTGGCGCGCACGCTGGTGCAGCAGCGCGTCAAGCTGGTGGCGCTGTTCTCGGTGCTGGGCGGCGGCTTCGGTTCGAAATTCGCCACCGAGCAGCCGCAGATCAGCGACAACATCATGGACTTCAACAACTGGATCAATCCGAAATCCAAGGCCGGCCAGGATTTCCGCAAGAAGCTCGCCGCGGCGAAGGTGCTGCTGACCTTCGAGGTGCCGTTCGGCTATCTCGCGGTGAAACTGATGGCCGACGCGATCGAGCATGCCGGCTCGACCGACCGCAAGAAGGTGATCGACGCGCTCGCCAACAGCACCTTCTATCCCGACATCATGCCCTACGGTCCGACCCATTTCGTCAACGGGCAGAACCAGGGCGCGCATGCGGTGGGGCTGCAGATCCAGAAGGGCGCGGTGAAGGTGGTGTGGCCGGGCGCGTTCGCCGAGGCCCATGCGATCTATCCGCGCCCGAAAGCCTGAGGCGTGGGCTCTGACTCCGTGCAGCCGTCCGGCATGATTCAGAGCCTGCCATCGAGCGGGCCGAGCGGTTCGACGGACCGGCCAGCGGCGACACGCGCCGCGGGCCGCTAGCTTGCCGCCGCTCGGCATCCTGCTGCCCTCGCTGGTCAACGGGCTGTTGACCGGCGGGGTGTACGCGCTGGTGGCGCTCGGCCTGACGCTGATCTACGGCGTGCTGCACATCGTCAATTTTGCCCATGGCAGCCTGCTGATGCTGGCCATGTTCGGCACCTGGCTGCTGTGCACAGAGGCCGGGTTCGACCCGTATGCGGCGTTGCCGGTGATGGTGGCGGCGATGTTCGCGATGGGCTGGGCGCTGTATCGCGGCGTCATCGGCCCGGTCGCCGCCGGGGCGGGCGGCGGGGTGCGGCAGGACCGGGCGATCCTGCTCGCCACGCTGGGGGTCGCCGTGGTGCTCGACAATTTCGCGCTCGTCCTCTTCACCGGCGACACCCGGACCATCGACACGCCCTATGCGTTCGACGTGGTGCCGGTCGGGGGCATGCTGATTTCGCTGCCGCGGCTGATCTCCTTCGGTGTCGCGCTGCTGCTGGCGCTCGCGCTGTGGGCGTTCATGACGCGCACCGATGCCGGGCGGGCGATCCGCGCGGTGGCGCGCGAGCCGGACGGGGCGCGGCTGATGGGCATTCGTCCAGAGCGCATCTTCGCGCTCGCCTACGGTATCGGCATTGCCTGCCTCGGGGCTGCCGCCTGCCTGCTGCTGCCGGTGTTCTACGTCTCGCCCAGCGTCGGCAACAGCTTCGTGCTGGTCTCGTTCACCATCGTCGTGCTGGGCGGCATGGGCAGCTTTCCCGGTGCGGTGATCGGCGGGCTGCTGATCGGCGTCACCGAAAGCCTGGGCGGGCTGCTGCTGGGGGAATCGCTCGGGCCGATCGGCATCAGCACGGTGTTCATCGCGGTGCTGCTGCTGCGGCCGACCGGGCTGTTCGGCGCGGCGCGATGAGGCGGGCCCCGATGCCGCTGGTGGTATTGGCGGGGATCGTGCTGGCCGCCCTGCCCTTCCTCGGCGGCTCGCAATATCTCGCGACAATCGGCCTGCTGACGGCGGCCTCCGCACTGGTCGGCCAGGGGTGGAATCTGGCTGGCGGGTTCGGCGGGCTGACCAGTTTCGGCAGCGTGATGTTCTTCGGCATCGGCGCCTACACCGCGGCGATCATCCAGACGCGATGGGGGATCAATCCCTGGTTCGGCCTGCCCGCCGGTGCGGCGCTGGGCGGGCTCGCCGGCGCCGTGGTGGGGTTCGCCGCCTTCCGCGCGGGCTTGCGGGGCAGCTATTTCGCGCTGGTGACGCTGGCCTTCGCCGAGGTGTTCCATGTGCTGTCCAACAGCCTCGCGCTGACCGGCGCGGGGCTCGGCATCACGCTGCGCCTCGCTCCGGGACTGGGGAATTTCCAGTTTCTCGACCGCCGCGCCTCCTACGCCGTGATGCTGGCCTTGCTGGTCTTGGCAACCGCGCTCGCCCATTGGCTGCGCGCCAGCCGCTTCGGCGCGCGGCTGGTGGCGCTGCGCGAGAACGAGGATGCCGCGCAGGCGCTCGGCATCGACATCGTGCGCACCAAGACGCTCGCCTTCGCGCTGTCGGGGGCGGTGATCGCCACCGCGGGCGTCGTCTATACGCAGACCTATCTCTACATCGATCCCTCCATCGCCTTCAGCGTCGAGCGCAGCGTGGAGATGCTGCTGGTCGCCATGATCGGCGGCCCCGGCACGGTGTGGGGGCCGATCCTGGGCGCCATCGGGCTGCATCTGGTGGCCGACACCGCACAGGCCTGGATCGCCCTGCCCGGCTTTGCCGCGATGCTCTACGGCGTGGTGCTGCTGGCGGTGATCCGCCTGCTGCCGGACGGCATCGCGGGGATGTTCCGTCGTGCTTGAGGTGCGGGGCCTCAGCAAGCGCTTCGGTGGATTACAGGCGGTGCGCGATGTCGATCTCGATGTCGCGGCCGGCTCGATCACCGCGCTGATCGGGCCGAACGGTGCGGGCAAGACGACGAGCTTCGCGATGATCGCCGGCTTCATCCGCCCCGATGCCGGGCGCGTGGCGCTGGAGGGCCGCGCCATCACCGCCCTGCGGCCGGACCGCATCGCCGCCCACGGGCTGGTGCGCACCTTCCAGATCACCCAGCCTTTCGGCGGGCTGAGCGTTGCGGAGAACATCCGCATCGGCGCCTTCCTGCACGTCGCCGAGCCGGCGGCGGCGATGGCGGCGGCCCGCGCGATCGGCACGCGGCTCGGCCTCGGCCCGCTGCTCGACCGCCCGGCGGCGAGCCTGACGGTAGCCGGGCGCAAGCGCCTCGAACTGGCGCGCGCGCTGGCGACGCAGCCGCGGCTGCTGCTGCTCGACGAGGTGATGGCCGGGCTCAATCCCGCCGAGATCGGCGAGATCGTCGGTCTGATCCGCGAGATCCGCACCGCCGGCGTCACCATCCTGCTCATCGAGCATATCATGCAGGCGGTGGCCTCGCTGGCCGAGCGCGTCTACGTGCTGGCCGAGGGCGCGCTGATCGCCACCGGCAGCCCGCGCGAGATCGCCGAGAACCCGGCGGTGATCGAGGCCTATCTCGGCCACGGCGCCGCAGCACGGCTGGCCCGGACCCATTCCTCCCCGTTCGACCAGGCCGCGCCGCATGGCTGAGCCGCTGCTGGAGGTGCGCAGGCTGGAGGCGGGCTACGGCACATTTTCGGTGCTGCACGGCATCGACCTGCGGATCGACGCGGGCGAGATCGTCGCCGTGCTGGGCGCCAACGGGGTGGGCAAGACGACGCTGAACCGCGCGCTGTCCGGGCTGGTTCGCGCCCGCGCCGGCCGCATCCGTTTCGACGGCGCGGACATCACCCAGGCCCGCCACGACGCGATCGTCGCCGCCGGGCTGATCCACGTGCCGGAGGGGCGGCGGGTTTTTCCCAATCTCGCGGTGCGCGACAACCTGCTGCTCGGGGCCTATCTGCGGGGGCGGGCGAGGCGCGCGCGCAACCTCGCGCG
>JAGXAV010000302.1 GCA_018971455.1 Rhodospirillales bacterium | reverse complement strand
CCCGCGGGGTTGCGCAGCACGTCACGCGGCGACTGGCGATGCACATCCACCAGCACGCCCTCGATGGCCGCCAATGCCGTGCCGGCGGCGGCAAGGCGGGCGGCGAGATCGCCGGCGCCCTCCAGCCGGCCGCCCAGGGCGTCGAGCTGGCGCTTGAGGCGGCGGATGCGGTTGACCGCGCCGTTGGTCCGGGCGAGCGCGTCGGTCAGCGCCTTGAGAAGGGCGAATTGCCGCGCATAGGCCTCAGTGCTGGTCGCCAGGCGCGGGTCCTTCACGATGCGCAGCGGCGCCGACAGGGTTTGCCCGCCGGCCGCAAGCTCGACGCGGTACTCGCCCGGCACGACGGTCGGGCCGGGCTGGGGGTCGGGGTCCGGTGCGAGCGGCTTGTTGCGCGGCGGCGCGAGCGCCTGGTCGATCTTCTCCGGGCCGGGGTGGCGCATGTCCCAGACATAGCGGTTCAGCCCCTGTGCCGTGCGCGGCCTTTTGGCCGCCGGCAGTGCCGCATCGTCGCTGCGCAGCGTGACGATCTCGCTGCCCGCGGCGTCGCGGATGGTCAGCGCCACCGGGCCGGGATCGGCCTCGTCCAGCCAGTAATGGAGGATGGCGCCGTTGGGCGGGTTCTCGCCGACATCGAGATGCTCGCGCCGGCGGGTGCCGTCCGGCCGTTCGGTGGTGGCGATGCCGCCGCCGATGCCGAAGGCGATGCCGAAGGCGATCGGTGCGCGCACATTGCCGAGGGCGCCGAAATGCAGCTTCGTGCGGATGGCGGTGCGCGGCGCCACCAGGCGGGTGCCGCGGCCGCCGGCCGCGAGGTCGCGCAGCGGCGAGATGTCGTCGAGGATCCAGAAGGACCGGCCATGCGTGCCGGCGACCAGATCGGAGCCCTTGATCTTCAGATCGTAGACCGGCACCACCGGCAGGCCGTCGGGCATGCGTTGCCAGTTCGCACCGTCATCGAGCGAGAAGAAGATGCCGGTCTCGGTGCCCGCGAAGAGCAGCCCGCGCTGCTGCGGATCGGCGCGCACCACGCGGGTGATCTCGCCCGGCGGGAAGTTGCCGTTGATCGACTGCCAGGACCGGCCGCCATCCTTGGTCCGGAACAGATAGGGCCGGTAATCCGACAGCTTGTAGCGGGTGGCCGCGACATAGAGCGTGTCGGCGTCGTGCGCGGAGATTTCGACGCAGCCGACATAGGCGAGCTCCGGCATGCCGGGCGGCGTGACGTTCTGCCAGGTGGCGCCGTCATCGCGGGTGACGTGGACCAGCCCGTCATCGGTGGAGGCCCAGATCTCGCCGCGGCGATGCGCCGAGGGCGCGATGCAGGCACAGCTCGCATGCACCTCGGCGCCGGCGCTCTCATGGGTGATGTCGCCACCCGAATGGCCCTGGCGCGTGATGTCGTTGAGGCTCAGATCCGGCGAGATCTCCTGCCAGCTCATGCCCTCGTCGGTGGTGCGGAAGACGTGGTTGCCGCCGGCGTAGAGGATGGTGCTGTCATGCGGCGAGAAGACGATCGGGTAGGTCCAGGCGAAGCGGTATTTCAGATCCTTGGGCGCAACACCGGTGGATTCCTCCGGCCAGACATTGACCAGCTGGATCTGTCCGGTGCGGCTGTCATGGCGTTGCAGCGCCCCGGCGCCGCCCGGGCTTGAGCCCACCGCGCCGCAATAGACGATGTTCGGGTCGGTGGGATGGACGGCGATGAAGCCGCTTTCGCCGGTGCCGGGATAGGCGCAGTCGCCCAGCGTGATCGCGCCCCACACGGCGGCACTCGGCACCGCGATGGAGGTGTTGTCCTGCTGCGTGCCGTAGACGCGGTACGGGTACTGGTCGTCGATGTCGATGCGGTAGAACTGGGCGGTCAGCTGGTTGTAGATCGACGACCAGGTGAGGCCGCCATTGAAGGTGACGCAGGCGCCGCCGTCATTTCCTTCGACCATGCGGCGCGGATTGGCGGGATCGATCCACAGATCGTGATTGTCGCCGTGCGGCGTCATGATCTCGGTGAAGTTCGCGCCGCCGTCGGTGGATTTCCACATGCCGAGATTGGTGACGTAGCAGGTGTCGGCGTCGCAGGTGTCGGCAAAGACATGGGTGTAGTACCAGGGCCGGTGCATGAGGTCGCGATTGGACGAGACCTGCATCCAGCGCGCGCCGTAATCCTCGGAGCGGTAGAGGCCGGTCTTCTCGCCGACGGTCTCCACCAGCGCCCAGACGCGCCCGGCCCGGGCGGCGGAGACGGCGACGCCGATCTTGCCGAGCGGGCCATCCGGCAGGCCGGCATTGCGCGAGATCTCCTCCCAGGTATCGCCGCCATCCATCGAGCGGAACAGGCCGCTGCCCGGGCCGCCGCTGGAGATGTTCCAGAAATTGCGCCTGGTCTGCCAGAAGCTGGCGAACAGGATCCGCGGATTGGCGGCGTCCATCGCCAGGTCCACCGCGCCGGTATCGGCATTGCGGTGCAGCACCTTCTCCCAGTTCCGCCCGCCGTCGCGCGAGCGATACACGCCGCGCGCCTCGTTCGGCCCGAAGATGTCGCCCAGGGCCGCGACGTAGAGCAGGTCCGGATTGTGCGGATGGACGCAGATGCGCCCGATATGCTTCGTCTCGGCCAGGCCCATATGCTGCCAGCTGCGCCCGGCATCGCTCGATTTGTAAACGCCGTCGCCGTACGAGACATCGAGCAGGATGTTGGTCTCGCCCATGCCGGCATAGATGACGTTGGAGTCCGAGCGGGCAACGGCCAGCGCGCCGACCGCGGCGGTGGCCAGGAAGCCGTCGGTCACGCAGCGCCAATAGGCGCCGCCATCCACCGTTTTCCACACGCCGCCGGCGCAGGCGCCGAAATAGGCCACCATCGGGTCGTTCGCATCGCCCGCCACGGCGACGACACGCCCGCCGCGCGGCGGGCCGATGCAGCGCCAGGCCAGCGCATTGAGGGCTTCGGGCGACGCGGCGCGCGAGCGTTCGGACACGGATATGGACATCGGCGGCTCCGTCCAGATGACTGCGGGTGATCCGGGTCAGCCTAGGGGCGGTTGCGCGGGCAATGCAAATCGCCCCCGGCGCGGCGGCAGCCGGGCCTGGGGCGGCATGGGCGGCGTTGGCTGGGGGACCTGGATTCGAACCAAGGATGCCCGGGTCAGAGCCGGGAGTTTTACCGCTAAACTATCCCCCAAGCGGATGGCGGCGACGTAGCATGCGGTCCATTGGCGCGCAACCGCGGTGAAACCTTCGCCATGTGGGCGGCCGGCGTGCGTTCCCGCTTGCTCCACCCCATATGGAGCGGGGAAGATAGCTGATCTGGAGCATTCAACCCCGCCATGGTCGATCCGGCCGCCTTGCACGCCCAAATCCCGCCTGCCTCGCCGTCGCGGGCGGTGGCGCCGGCGTTTGCGGCGCTCGATCTCGGCACCAATAATTGCCGCCTGCTGGTCGGCGCGCCCCATGGCGACGGGTTTCGCGTGCTCGACAGCTTCAGCCGCGTCGTCCGCCTCGGCGAGGGGCTGCACCATAGCGGGCGGCTGAGCCAGTCCGCCATGGAGCGGGCCATCACGGCCCTGCATTCCTGCGCCGGCCGCCTGGCGCGCCGCCCGGTCCGGGGCCTGCGCGCCATCGCCACCGAAGCGTGCCGGCAGGCGGCCAATGGCGCGGAGTTTCTGGCCCGCGCGCGCGCCGAGACCGG
>JAGXAV010000301.1 GCA_018971455.1 Rhodospirillales bacterium | reverse complement strand
GAGGCCGCCATCGTTAATGCCGGCACGCTGCGCACGGATGCCGGCACCAGCGGGTTTGCCGCCCCGCTGGTGCTCGCCGCCGCCGTCTCGGGCAGCGGCGGCACGCTGGCGATCGCCGCCGGCGACACGCTCGCCCTGCACAACGCGGTGGGCAGCGGGCAGAGCATCGAATTCGCCGGCGCCGCCGGCACGCTCGATCTCGGCCAGGCCGGCGCCATTGCCGCCCCGATCGGCGGCTTCACGCTCGGCAACGCGATCATGGTGCCCGGCGCCGTCGCCGCCATCGCCATCGACGCGGCCACCGGCAGCCTCGTGGAGAGCGACGCGAGCGGTGCGGCGCTGGCCACGCTCGACCTCGCCGGCATCGCCGCCGGCGACACGCCTTTGCTGGTGCCGGGCAATGCGGGCGGGGCGATCGTGCTCGCCGCCGGCACGCCGACGGCGGGCGGGGCGGTCGCGGTCAGCGGCAGCACGGGCGATGCCTACACATGGACCGCCCTCGGCGGCGACTGGAGCACCACCGCCAACTGGACCGACACCAGCGCGGCGACCACGACGGCGCCGGGCAGCGCCGACCTCGTCATCATCCCCGATCCGGTCGCCAGCCCCGGCGCCTGGCAGATCATTCGCGGCGCCGGCAACGCGGCGCGCCTGACCGTGCAGGGCGAGATCGCCCTCTCCGGCAGCTTCAATGTCGGCGGAACGCTGACGGTGCAGGGCCTGACCGCGACCACCGGCACGCTCGCGCTGCTGGGCGGCGCCACTCTCGCCGCGGGCAGCGCCGTCATCGGTGGCAGCCTGGCTGCCGCCGGGCCGGGCGCGCGCTTCGCCGCCGCCGGCACCCTGACCCTGGGCTCGGCCGGTGCGGCGGCGGGCCTGGCCGCCATCGACCAGGGCCGCATCACGCTCGGTGGCCTCGCCCTGACCGGGCTTGCGGCCAGCATCGCGGTCGATGCGGCATCGGTCATCGAGATCGGCACCGCCCAGACCGGCGCCGCGGGGGTCCTGACCGTCGATGCCGGCATCGATATCGGCGGCGCCGGGGTGCAGATCACCGGCGCGGTCGCCAATAACGGCACGGTGGCGACATTGTCCGGCGGGTCGAGCACCATCCATGGCGATGTGTCGGGCAGCGGCACGCTGCTGGTGGCGAATGCCAGCCAGCTCTTCCTCACCGGCACCGTCGCCGCGAGCCAGACGCTGGCACTGAGCGGCACCGGCAACGGCATCAGCGACAGCGGCGGCGCGATCTTGGGCAGCGTCACCGGCTTCGCCGCCGGCGATCAGATCAACCTCGCCGGCATGATGACGCGCGCCAGCTTCTCCGGCACGGCGAGCGGCGGCACGCTCGCGCTCGCCGACAGCAGCGGCGCCACGCTGGCCACGCTCAATCTGAGCGGCGATTATCGGACCGACACGTTCCTGACCAGCGCCGCCAATGGCCAGTCGGCGATCACCCTGGTGGCCGCCCAGCAGATCGCCTGCTTCGCCGGCGGCACGCAGATCGACACGCCGGCCGGCCCGGTTGCGGTCGAAGCGCTGCGGGTCGGCCAGCCCGTCCGCACGCGCTGGGGCGAGACGCTGCCGATCGTATGGATCGGCAGCCGGCGCATCCATTGCGCGCGGCATCCGAGGCCGTGGGACATCTGGCCCGTGCGCGTCCGCGCCGACGCCTTCGCGCCCGGCATGCCGCGCCGCGACCTGCTGCTCTCGCCCGATCACGCCGTGCATTTCCACGAGGCGCTCATCCCTGTCCGCTACCTGGTCAACGGCGCCACCATCGCCCAGGAGCCGATCGATGCCGTCACCTACTGGCATGTCGAGCTCGAGCGGCACGATGTGCTGCTGGCCGAGGGCCTGCCCTGCGAGAGCTATCTCGACACCGGCAACCGCCACGCCTTCGACGGCGGGGCCGCGACATGGCTGCATCCGCGCTTCGGCACCCCCGAGGACGCCGAGGACGTGTGGCTCACCCAGGCCTGCGCGCCGCTCGTGCGTGGCGGCGCGGCGCTGGTGCGGGCGCGGGCCCACCTGCTCGGCCGCGCCCGCCTGCTCGGCCATCGCCTGACCGAACAACCCGACCTGGCGCTGCAGGCCGGCGCGCGGCGCATCGCGCCGCGGCGGGACGCCGATGGGCTGTGGTCGTTCGACCTGCCGGCGGGCACGCGCGCGGCCTGGCTGGTCTCGCGCAACGCCGTGCCGATGCAGGTGCGGGCGGACGGGTCCGATCACCGCCGGCTCGGCGTGGCGGTGGCCGAGATCAGGCTGGATGGCAGGCCGCTCGACCGCTGCGACGCCCGGCTCGCCGAGGGCTGGCACGCGCCCGAGGCCGATTGGCGCTGGACCGACGGGGCGGCCTGCGTCGCCGCCGGCGGCGCACGCCGCCTCGCGGTGCGGATCCTTCCGCTGCTGCGCTACTGGGAGGCGGAAGATAATGCGCCGAACCGCCCCGGCACCTCCTCCGCGGTGCCGAGGCCGTAGCCGCGCCCATCCGCCTGCGGCCCGCCACGCTTGGAAGCGCCGCGCGAACGGTGGATGATGGCCCCGCATTGGAGGAGAAGCACAATGAGTGCCATTGCATCCATGCCGGACCCGTTGCTGCTGCGCGAGGATGCCGGCGGCGTCGCCAGGCTGACGCTCAACCGCCCGGCGGCGCGCAACGCCTTGTCGGTCGATCTGCTGCACGCGCTCGCGGCCGGGCTGGAGGCGGTCGCCGCCGATCCGGACGTGCGCGTCGTCGTGCTCGCCGGCGCGGGCTCTGCCTTCTGCGCCGGGCACGACCTGCGCGAGATGCGCCAGACACCAGGCCAGAGCGGCCTGCGCGCGTTGTTCGACCTCTGCTCGGCGGTGATGACGCGCATCGTGCGCCTGCCCAAGCCGGTGATCGCGCGCGTGCACGGCATCGCCACCGCCGCCGGCTGCCAGCTGGTCGCCAGCTGCGATCTGGCCATCGCCGCCGAGACCGCGCGCTTCGCCACCCCCGGCGTCAATCTCGGCCTGTTCTGCTCGACGCCGATGGTTGCGCTGTCACGCGCCGTCGGGCGCAAGGCGGCGATGGAAATGCTGCTGAGCGGCGAGATGATCGAGGCGTCGCATGCGCGCGAGATCGGCCTGGTCAATCGCGTCGTCCCCGATTCCGAGCTCGATGGCGCGGTCGCCGCCCTCGCCGGGCGGATCGCCTCGAAGAGCCGGGCAACCCTGGCCATCGGCAAGGAGGCGTTCTATCGCCAGGCCGAGCTCAGCCTCGATGACGCCTATCGCTACACCGCCGAGGTGATGACCCGGAACATGGCCCTGCGCGATGCCGCCGAGGGCATCGACGCCTTTCTTGCCCGCCGCGCGCCGGTCTGGACGGACGCATAACCAGCAACGAGGAGCACGGCCATGAACGATGACCAGACCAGGCGCCCGGCCTACGACCGCACCACCCAGGATGTCGGCAATATCGTCGAGCTCGGCCACCTCAACGTGCGCGTGCCCGACCAGCGCCTGGCCACCTTGTTCTACGTCACCGGCCTGGGCCTGACGCGCGACCCGTACCTGATGACCGGGGTCGAGAACATGTGGATCAACGCCGGCACTGGCCAGTTCCATTTGCCGAGCGGTCCGGCGCAGGTGCTGCGCGGCACCACCGGCCTCGTGCTGCCGGACCGCGCCGCGCTGCTGCGGCGGCTGAGCGGGGTGCGCGGCCGGTTG
>JAGXAV010000300.1 GCA_018971455.1 Rhodospirillales bacterium | reverse complement strand
CGGCCAACGCCTCGGCGGGGAAGAAATGCCCGCCAGTGCCGCCTGCGGCGATGACCACGGGGCGCACTGCCGGGCCCCTCACGGCGCTTCGCCCGGGTGGCGCCGGCGCGTCAGCGCCAGCAGCATGCCGATGCCCACCGCGACCGCGACCGCCGAGGAGCCGCCATAGGAAATGAACGGCAGCGTCATGCCCTTGGTGGGAATGAGATCCAGCGTCGAGCCCATGTTGACGAAGGCCTGCAGGCCGAAGCCGGCGGCGAGGCCGGTCACCGCGAGGACGACGAACAGGTCGCCATCGGCCAGGGCCCGCAGCAGGCCGCGCAGCACGATGAAGGCGAAGATCCCGATGATGATGAGGCAGATGATCAGGCCGAACTCCTCGCCGGCGACGGCGAAGACGAAATCGGCATGGGCGTCGGGAATGGTGTCCTTGACATGGCCCTCGCCCGGCCCGCGCCCGAGCAGCCCGCCATTGCCGAACGCCTCCAATGCGTGATTGACCTGGAAATGGTCGCCGATGGCCGGATGCAGGAAGCGGGTGACGCGGCTGCGCACATGGGCGAAGAACACGTAGGCCATCGCCGCCATGCCGACCATGCCGGCTGCCCCCATGCCGATGAAGGCGAGGTTCACGCCGGAGACGAAGAGCTGGATGAAGAAGACGCCGGTGACGACGGCGAGCATGCCGATATCGGGCTGCGATTTCAGCAGCAGCACGATCATGCCATAGACCACGAAGGCCAGCAGCATGCCGGGGACGCGCCCGAATGCCGCGCGGTTGCGCCGGCCTTCGGCGATCAGCCAGGCCGCCACGACGGCGAAGCAGGGCTTGAGGAACTCGCTGGGCTGGACGGAGAATCCCGGCAACGCGATCCAGCGCCGCGCGCCCTTGATCTCCACGCCCGCCACCATCGTCAGCGCCGTCAGCAGAAGCGCCAGCACGCAACCGGCCAGCGCCACCCGCCGAACGCCGCGCGGCGAGAGCATGCTGAGCGAGACGACGATGCTGCCGGCGACGGCCAGGAAGAAGACCTGCTTGAGGATGAAGATGTCGCGCGGCACATGGATGCGCTCTGCCACCGCCGGGCTCGCCGCCAGCATCATGATGTAGCCGAAGCCGATCAGGCTGCCGATCGCCAGCAGCGTCCAGCGATCCACCGTCCACCACCAGCGCCCGAGCAGTGAGGTGTCGGCACGCGACAATGCGGGCATCAGCGTGCCTCCTTCGCCACGATGGCCTCGGCCAGCGCGCGGAAGCGGTCGCCGCGCTGGTCGAAGCCGGTGAACTGGTCCCAGCTGGCGCAGGCCGGCGACAGCAGCACGGTGTCGGCTGCGCCGTCCCGCGCCGCCGCCCAGCCTTGCGCCACCGCGGCCTCCAGCGTGCCGACGATGCGGTGCGCGACACCGTGCGCGGCCAGCGTTTCCGCCAGGATCGGCGCGTCGCGCCCGATCAGCAGGGCCAGCGCGACACGGGGGAAATACGGCGCGAGCGATTCGATGCCGCCTTCCTTGGCCATGCCGCCGGCGATCCACACCACCCGCGCGTAGCAGCCCAGCGCGCGGGCGGTCGAATCGGCATTGGTCGCCTTGCTGTCATTGACGAAGGCCACGCCGCGCGCTTCGCCCACGCGCTCCTGCCGATGCGGCAGGCCGGGAAAGCTTCTGATGCCGGCATCGATATCCGCCTGTGCGATGCCCAGCGCGGATGCCGCCGCGGCGGCGGCGGCGGCGGTCTGCGCGTTGTGCGCGCCCGGCAGGGCCCGCGCGTCGGCCAGTGCGGCAAGCGGCGGGTCGGCATGAATGCGCACCACCCGCGCCGCGCCGTCACGCGCGAGCGCAGCGGCCATCTCGAGGGACCACGAATCCTCGCAGCCCAGCACAGCGGTCGCGGCCGCGCCCTGACGGTCGAACACATGCCGCTTGGCCGCAGCATAGCCCGCCATGTCGCCGTGCCGGTCGAGATGATCGGGCGAAAGATTCAGCATCACCGCCACATCGAAGGCGAGGCGCGCGAGTCGCTCCAACATGTAGGAGGACATCTCCAGCACATAGACGCCGTCATCCGGCAGCAGCGGCAGCGCCAGCGCCGCGGTGCCGAGATTGCCGCCGGCGGCCACCTTCATGCCGGCGGTCTCGACGATATGGGCGAGCAGCGCCGTGGTGGTCGATTTGCCGTTGGTGCCGGTGATGCCGACGAAACGCGCACGCGACCCGGCGGCCCGCACCGCGCGGAAGAGCAGCTCGGCATCGGACAGGATCGGCACATGCGCGGCCAGTGCCGCGGCCGCAAGCGGATGCGGCGCCGGCAGCCGGTGCGCAATCCCCGGCGAGAGCACCAGCGCGTCGAGCCCGGCCATCGCCGGCATGGCCAGCGTGAGGTCGCCCGCCGCCGCCCGGATTTCGGCGCGGTCATCCCACGCCACGACGTCGGCCCCCATCGCGCGCAGCGCCCGCGCCGCCGGCAGCCCGTTGCGCCCCAGCCCGACCACGGCGAAACGTTGGCCCGCAAAGATGGTGGCAGGGAACATCATCGGATCTTCAACGTCGCCAGCCCGACCAGGGCGAGGATCATGGCGATGATCCAGAAGCGGATGACGATGGTCGGCTCCGACCAGCCCTTCTTCTCGAAATGGTGGTGCAGCGGCGCCATCAGGAAGACCCGCCGCTTCGTGCGTTTGTACCAGAACACCTGGATCAGCGAGGAGGCGAGCTCGACGACGAACAGCCCGCCGACGATGCCGAGGACGATCTCATGCTTCACGGCGACCGCCACCGCGCCGAGCGCGCCGCCCAGCGCCAGCGCCCCGGTATCGCCCATGAACACCGCCGCCGGCGGCGCGTTGAACCACAGGAACCCGAGCCCCGCGCCGATCAGGGCCGAGCAGAACACGCCCAGCTCGCCCACGCCGGGCACGAGATTGAGTTGCAGGTAGTCGGCGAAGACGCGGTTGCCGACGAGATAGGCGATCAGCGCGAAGACGCCGGCGGCGATGATGGTCGGCACGATCGCCAGCCCGTCCAGCCCGTCCGTCAGGTTCACCGCGTTGGAGAAGCCGAGCATGACGAACATGCCGAAGACCGGGAAGAAGATCCCAAGCGGGATCAGCACCTCCTTGAACACCGGCAGTGTCACCCCGGTGCCGAGCGGCCCGTGCGTCAGGCGCGAAATCCAGAATGCCGCGATCAGGCCGAGCGCCACCTGCCCGATCAGCTTGCCGCGCGCCGACAGGCCGTGATGGCTCGATTTGGTGAGCTTGATGAAATCGTCGACGAAGCCGAGCGCGCCATAGCCCAGCGTCAGCAGCAGGACCGCCCACACATAGCCGCTGCGCAGATCGGCCCAGAGCAGCGTCGAGACCGTCAGCGTCGAGAGGATCAGCACGCCGCCCATGGTGGGCGTGCCCTGCTTCTCGACGAGGTGGCGCTCCGGGCCGTCGGGGCGGATCGGCTGGCCCGAGCCCTGGATCGATTTCAGCCAGCGGATCAACCCGCTGCCGAACACCAGGCTCAGCACCAGCGCGGTCATGCAGGCCGCACCCGAGCGGAAGGTCAGGTAGCGGAACAGGTTGGAGAGCGGGAAATGCTCATTGAGCAGCCGGATGAGGTTGAAGATCATGCGGCCGTGCCCCTGCTGTCCGTCGTCGCCTCCAATGCCGCGACGATGCGGCGCATGCGGCTGCCCAGGCTGCCCTTCACCAG
>JAGXAV010000299.1 GCA_018971455.1 Rhodospirillales bacterium | reverse complement strand
GCGGCCTGGCCCGCCGGCGGGCGCCGCCTCGACCCTATCGACGCCGGATCGCTCTCCGGTGATTTCACGAGGGAGCACACCATGCCCAACGCAGCCCAATTCCCGGAGACGGGACCTTCCGAAGACGGCGTCTATCATGTCTATTCTCTGTGCTACGCCAAAGGCCGCGCGCGACGCGCGCCGAGCCATTTCATGGCGAAAGACATTCATGACGCCCCAATGCCGATCGATTACAATCTTTGGATCTTGCACAACGCACACCGAACCATTCTGGTCGATACCGGATTTGGCAAGCGTGCGGCAGCTGAGCGCGACCGTCCGCTCGACATCGATCCGATCGACGCACTCCGCCAGCTCGGCATCGAGCCCGACGCGATCGAGGACATCATCGTCACCCACCTCCATTACGACCACGCCGGCAACATCGATCGGTTCGCCAAGGCGCGGTTCCATATCCAGGATCACGAGGTGTCATTCGCGACCGGCCGCTGCATGTGCGAGCCTGTCATGCGCTTTGCGTTCGATGTTGAGGATGTGGTGACGCTGGTGCGCCACACCTATGCCGAGCGCGTCGTATTCCACGACGGCGACGCGGCCCCCTTCCCCGGCATTACGCTGCACGCGCTGCCGGGCCACAGCGCCGCGGTGCAAGCGGTGCGAGTCCAGACCCCGCGTGGCCCTGTACTGCTGGCCTCGGACTCCACGCATTTTTTTGCGAACTTCCTGCGCCGCGCCCCGTTCGTCCTGACCGTGGATGTCGGCGCCACACTGCGCTCGTATCAACGCATCCACGAACTCGGTGGCGAGGTCACGCGCATCGTGCCGGGCCACGACCCGAAGATCCGGCGGATCTACCCAAGCCGTACGGTGAACGGCCTAGAGCTCACGCTGCTGCACGAGCAGCCGCGCGGCGCGGACGAAGCCGAGCTCTCACGCATCGACGATTACTGACGCACCAGCAAGGTCGCCGGCGGGCCGGCACAGCCCGGACATTCGCTTGACAGGCGCAGTGTTGGGTATATTTTGTGCGTAACTACGAGTGCGCGTTCTTATATCCGCACTTTTACATCATCTCTCGCGAAGGCGGAACGGAGGATACAGCCATGGGAAGGGGCGACCGAGGCCGTGTCGAGCAGTAGCGTCGTCACCGATCACGACATGATGAAATTCGGTGTGGGCCAGCCGGTGCCGCGCACCGAGGACCCGGTTCTGCTGCGCGGCCAGGGCCGCTACACAGACGACATCTCCGCGCCGGACCAGGTATACCTTGTCATGGTGCGCAGTCCCGTGGCCCACGGGTTGATCCGCACGATCGATACCGCACATGCACGGACGATGCCGGGTGTGCTCGGCATCTGGACCGCTACGGACCTGCGGCAGGCAGGGTTGGGGCCGTTCACAAGCATCGTCAGTCTGCAAGGCCGTGATGGAACGCCGTTTCGTCAGCCTGAGCGCTGGGCATTGGCCACGGACCGCGTTCGTTATGTCGGCGATCCCGTCGCCTGCGTCGCGGCGGTGTCGCTGACCGCCGCGCGGGATGCTGCGGAGGCGGTGGTCGTGGAAATCGACCAACTCCCGGTGGTGTTCGACCCCGCCGAGGCGGTTCGACCCGGGGCCCCTCTGCTGTTCGACGACATTCCAAACAACACGGTGCTGGATTTTCATTCCGGCGACAGCGCCAGGACCGAGGCGGCCTTCGCCGCGGCCGCTCATGTGGTTCGGCTATCCCTCGCGGACTCGCGCATCATCATCAACCCGATGGAGCTGCGGTCATGCCTTGCGACGTATGACCCAACCGCCGATCACTGGACGCTCCAGACACCCTGCCAGGGTGTGCATGCAGTGCGCAACGAGCTCGCGACCCTCCTGGGGACCGACGCGGCGCGCGTAACGGTGCTTACCGGGCATGTCGGCGGCTCCTTCGGCATGCGTATCTCGATGTTCCCCGAACCACTCTGCGCTCTGTACGCCGCGCGCGCCCTCGGCCGCCCGGTGAAATGGACGGAGGAACGGACGCCGAGCTTCGTCTCCGATACCCATGGTCGGGCGCAACAATACAACGCGGCACTGGCGCTGGACGCGGAGGGACGCTTTCTTGCCTTGCAGATTGAGGGATACGGTGACCTCGGCGCGTATCTGACCGCATACGGCATGCTGCCTGCGACACGCTCCATCGTCATCAACAGCTGCAGCATGTATCGCCTGCCGGTTCTGGATGTGGCAATGCGCTGCGTACTGACGAACAAATCCCCCGTCGGCGCCTATCGGGGAGCGGGCCGGCCCGAAGGCAATTACATCATGGAGCGGCTGATCGACGAGGCCGCCCGTCTGACTGGCATCGACCGGATCGAGCTGCGCCGCCGCAACCAGGTGACGCCAGCAGAATTGCCATACAAAGCGCAGTCCGGCCTGGTCTACGACAGCGGGGACTTCACCGGGCTGATGGAAGAGGCCTTGGAGGCCGCGGACGTGACCGGGTTCGAGGCGCGTCGCGCTGACGCATCGACGAGAGGGAGGTTGCGCGGCCTCGGGATTGGCTGCTTCCTGGAGGCGACCTCGGGCGGCACCACCGAGATGGGCGCCATACGCTTCGAGGAGAATGGCACAGTCACCATCATCACTGGCACTCTCGATTACGGGCAGGGTCACACGACAAGCATTGGCCAGATCGTCAGCAGCCACCTCGGCATCCCGTTCGACCTCATCCGGTTGCGACAAGGCAACAGCGACGAAATCGTGTTCGGCGGCGGCAGCGGTGGGTCGCGCTCAATGATCTCATCTGGCACCGCCGTGATCGCCGCGGGCAACGAGGTAATCGAGAAAGGCCGCCTGCTCGCGGGGTGGGCCCTGGAGGCTGACACGCGCGACATCGAATTCTCCGCTGGACGCTTCGGCGTGGTTGGCACGGATCGCATGATCTCGGTCATTGAACTCGGACGGAAAGTGCGTGAAGCGCGCGATATCCCCGATGATCTCCCAAAGACACTCGATGTCAGCCTGGTCAACGAGGGACCGGGGGTGACATTTCCCAACGGCTGCCACATCAGCGAGGTCGAGATCGACGAAGCTACCGGCGAGGTCGAGGTTGTTTCGTATGTGATGGTGAACGATATCGGGACGATCATCAACCCGCTCCTACTGGAAGGCCAGCTGCATGGCGGTGTGGTTCAGGGCATCGGTCAGATCCTGCTCGAAAACGCGGTTTTCGATGAGAATGGACAGCTTCTGAGCGGCTCATTCATGGACTACGCAATGCCCCGCGCCGACCACGCGCCCCGCTTCGTGGTTCGCCACCGACCGCAACCGGCAAAGACCAACCCGCTTGGGGTCAAAGGCGTCGGCGAGGCGGGGTGCACCGGATCGCTCTCAAGCCTTATGAATGCTGTCGTCGATGCGCTGTCTCCACTCGGAGTGCGCAACATCGACATGCCCGCAACGCCGGAGCGGATATGGCAAGCCATCGCGGCCGCGAAATCCGGCCAGATCCAGTGAGCGGCGGGACCACTCGCGCCGAAATGATAATCGCTGGCTCCTCTGTCAGCGGACCGAATGGAGAAGGAGGCGCGGTGACTGAAAAGAAATTGCTGATCGAGCGCCAGGGGCCCATCCTGCGTGCGACACTGAACGACCCGGCGACCCGCAATGCGCTGTCGCGGCCGATGATTCAGGAGATCTCTGATTTTCTGGCGTCGCTGAACGGCGAGCAAG
>JAGXAV010000298.1 GCA_018971455.1 Rhodospirillales bacterium | reverse complement strand
CCACACCGTCAGGTGCGGGAACAGCGCGTAGCTCTGGAACATCATGTTCATCGGCCGCTCGTAGGGCGGTCGCCCGGCGAGGTCGACGCCGCCCAGCACGATGCGGCCCGCGGTCGGCGTCTCGAACCCGGCCAGCATGCGCAGCAGCGTGCTCTTGCCGCAGCCCGACGGGCCGACCACCGAGACGAACTCGCCGGCCTGGATCGCAAGGTCGATGCCGGCGAGCGCCCGCACCGTGGCGCCGGAGGCGGTGACGTAGGTCTTGGCCGCCCCGCGCGCCTCGATCAGCGGTGGCGCGGAGGCTGCCGTCTGGTCGAGCGTGATCGACATCTCGCTGCCCATGGCTTGGGGTTTCCTCATTCTCTGCCGATGCTTGGCGGCACCTTGTGGCGGGATCAGGCGGCGGCTTGCACCGACAGCCCGGCGGCGGCGACGGCGGCGCGGATGCGCGCCAGTTCGGCAGCGCTCGGCGCCTGGGTCGGCGGACGAACGGTGGCGTCGCGCAGGATGCCGGCGGCCTGCATCGCCGCCTTCATGCAGGCATGCGCCTCGCCCGTCGGCTCGCCCGCGCCGTACACCGCCTCCTTCAGCGGATCGATGCGCGCCTGGATCGCCATCGCCCGGTGCAGGTCGCCATCCTTCACAGCACCCAGCAGGTCGTTGATGAGGCCCGGCACCAGCGAGGCGAAGCCCACCAGCGCGCCATCGACGCCCTGCACCATGGAGGCGAGGAGGTATTCGTCATGGCAGGTCAGCAGCGCCTTGCCCGGTGCGACGGCGCGGATGGCGCGCAGGTCGCGGGCGTATTTGTTCATCTCGCGCGTGCCGATCTTGAAGGCCTGCACGTAGGGCAGCGCGGCGAGCGTGGCGAGCAGCTCGGAGGAGAAGGAGGATTTCGTCCATGCCGGATAGACATGCACCACCAGCGGCAGCCCGGTCGCCTCGCCGATCGCGGTGAAATACTCGATCACGTGGTTGGTGCGGAAGCCGAAGCGCAGCCAGTGATGCGGCGGCATGACGTCGAGCCCCTGGGCGCCCGCCTCCTTCGCCCAGCCCGCCTGCTCCACCGCCTCGCCGATGCCCTCGCAGACCACCGAGGAGATCACCGGGCAGATGCCGCGCGTCGCCTCGGCCGTGATGCGGGTCACCTCGGCGCGCTCGCGCGGGGTCAGCGAGAAGACCTCGCCGGTATGGCCGTTGGTCATCAGCGCGACCACGCCGGGCTGGCGGCCGAGCCAGGCCGAGAACCGGCGCAGTTCGGCGTCGTCGATGCTGTGATCGGCGCGGAACGGCACCGCGATGGCAGGGATCAGGCCGTGGAAGTTCATGGTGGACATTGCGGATTCCTCAACAGGTCGATCAGGGTTTGGGAGACGGCGCGGCAAAGCCGCCGGCGGCGTGCAGGGCGCGCGAGAGGTCGCGCGCGGCGGCAAGAACGGGGCCGGCCGCGGCCAGCTCGAAGGCGGCGAGCGGCATGCGCAGTCCGGGGGCGGCGACGCTGAGCCCGGCGACGGGCGTGCCCTCGGGGCCGAGGACCGGGGCGGAGACAACCCGCAGGCCGGAGACGTTCTCCTGGTCGGAGACCGCGTAGCCGCGGGCGCGCACCTGGTCGAGGCGGGCGAGCAGGGCGTCGAGATCGGTCAGGGTGTGCTCGGTGAGTTTCTCGCGCGGGCGGGCATCGAGCACGCTGATCTGCGTCGCGCGCGGCATGTGGGCGAGAATGGCGTGGCCGATGGCGGTGGAGTGAACCGGCACGCGGCTGCCGATGCGGATATCGACGCCGAGGCGCGCGAGCCCGGCCTGCATGCGCTCGACATAGAGCACGTCAGCGCCTTCGAGCACGCCGATGGAAGCGGCCTCGTTCACCTCGCCGACGAGGTTGCGCAGGATCGGGCGGGCGAGGGTGCGCAGGTCCGAGCGCGCGATGGCGTGAAATCCGAGATCGAGACATTTCAGCGTCAGCCGGAACGCCCGTGTGCCCGGCACCTTCTCCACGTAGCCGAGCATGACCAGGGTGTTGAGCAGGCGGAACGCGGTGGCGTTGTCGTGGCCGGCGCGGCGCGCGACCTCGGCCAGCACGAGTTCCGGCGCCTCGGCGGTGAAGGCCTCCAGCACGCGGAAGCCCTTGGCCAGCGAGCCGACGACGTTCTTGGGCGAGGCGGTGTCCGCCACTGCTGTTCCTCCGTTCCCTCGGCGCTTAAAATTCGGAATACGAACTTTAATTCGTCGATGGATTATGCGTAATGGTGCAGGCAGCGCCCGTCAAGTTCAAAATCGATGGCGTCGGCTCAGATCGGCAGGGCGCGCAGCCGGGCCAGCGTGTGCATCACCCCGCGCAGCTCGGCCAGCCCGCGCATGCGTCCGGCGAGCGGATAGCCGGGATGGGTGCGCCGGCCCGCGTCGCCATGCATTTCGTGGCCATGGTCGGGACGGAACGGGATCCGCCACGCCGCCGCCCCGCCGGCGCGCCGCCGCGCCTGCTCGTCGAGCAGGCTGCCCATCACCGCCACCATGTCGGTGTCCCCGCCGAGATGGTCGGCCTCCATGAAGGAGCCGTCGGCCTCCTTGGCGACGTTGCGCAGATGCGCGAAATGCACGTGCGGCGCGAAGCGCGCGGCGATCGCCGGCACGTCGTTGGCCGCACCGGCGCCGAGCGAGCCGGTGCACAGGGTGATGCCGTTGGCCGGCGAGGGCACCGCCGTGGTGATGAACGAAAGATCCTCGGCGTTCGAGACGATGCGCGGCAGGCCGAAAAGCGGGCGCGGCGGATCGTCGGGATGGATGCACAGCCGCACCCCCTCGGCCTCGGCGGTCGGCACCACCTCCTGCAGGAAGCGGCGCAGATGGTCGCGCAGCACGGCGGGCGTAATGCCGGCATAGCGGTCCAGCATGCCGCGCAGGCCGGGCACGTCGTAGCGCGCATAGGCGCCCGGCAGCCCCGCCATGATGGTGGCCAGCAGACGGTCCTGATCGCTCAGCGACGCCGCCTTCATCCAGGCCCGCGCGCGCGCCAGTACCTCCGGCGTCTGCTCGGCCTCGGCACCTGGGCGTTGCAGCATGAAGCAGTCGAAGGCGGCGTATTCATGGGCGTTGAAGCGCAGCGCGGTGGCGCCGCCGGGCAGCGGGGCGGCCAGCTCCGTGCGCGTCCAGTCGATCACCGGCATGAAATTGTAGCACACGGTGGTGACGCCCTGCCGCGCCAGGTTCACCAGCGACTGGCGGTAATTGGCAAAGATCGGCGCGAGATCGCCCGATCCCAGCTTCACCGCCTCGGCGACCGGCAGGCTCTCCACCACATTCCAGTGCAGGCCGAGCGACGCATCGGCGCCGATGATCCGTTGCCGGCGGTCGATCTCCTCGCGCGTCCACACCTCTCCGTAAGGGACATGGTGCAGGGCGGTCACGATGCCCACGGCGCCGGTCTGGCGAATTTCCGGCAGGGTGATCGCATCGTCGGGTCCGAACCAGCGCCAGCTCTGTTCCATGCCGCACTCTCCTGTGATGTCAGATGGCGATGTCAGCCGGCGGCCGCACGCGCGGCCGCGTGCACACCGTCGCGGCGCAGCCGCTCGAAGGCGCCGGTAACGGCGCCGACGAACCGGGCATCGCCGGCCAGCGCCGGCGCGAATACCGCGGTGAGCGCCAGCACCCGGCCGACAATCTCCCGCGGCGCGCCGCCTGCCGCCGCCCGGCGCAGCGCATCGGCCAGCGGGTCGCTGAG
>JAGXAV010000297.1 GCA_018971455.1 Rhodospirillales bacterium | reverse complement strand
TGGTGGAGGCCGACGGCAACCGCCTGCGCCATCTCGCTGACGGGGTCATCGCCACGGACAGCGAGACGAGCGTTCCCGAGCGCCTGCGTGTCCTGCATGACGCACTGCTCGCGCTCATGCAGGCCCATCGGCCGGATGAGGCGGCGGTTGAGGAGACCTACGTCAACCGCAACGGCACCGCCACTCTCAAGCTCGGCTACGCCCGCGGCATCGCCCTGCTCGTGCCGGCCCTGAGCGGCATCCCAGTGGCCGAATATGGCGCCAAAACCGTCAAGCTTGCCGTCGTCGGCACTGGTGGGGCGGACAAGACGCAGGTGCAGATGATGGTCCGCCGGCTCCTGCCGGGGGCGGCCATCCGCCGGGCCGATGCCGCCGACGCGCTGGCGGTCGCCATCTGTCATGCCCATCACCGCGCCAGCCGCCTGCGCGTGGCCTCTGGGCAGCTGATGGCATGATCGCCAAGCTCACTGGCCGGATCGAGGCCCAGGAAGCGGATCGCTGCGTGGTCGATGTCGGCGGCGTCGGCTACCTCGTGCATGCCTCCACCCGCACGCTGGCAGCACTTCCCTCGGGAACCGCGGCAAGCCTGTTGATCGAGACGCATGTTCGTGAAGATGCCATTGTTCTTTACGGATTTTCCGACTCTGCTGAACGGGATTGGTTCCGCCTCCTGACGACCGTCCAAGGGGTTGGCGCCAAGGTCGCGCTGAACATCCTCTCCGCCCTTTCGCCACGTGACCTCATCGCCACCATTCAGGCCGGTGACCGCGGCGGCCTGACCCGCGCGCCCGGCGTCGGCGCCAAGCTCGCCGTCCGCCTGCTGACCGAACTGCGCGAGAAGGCCGGCGCCATGCCGGTCGGTATCGGGCCCTCTCCCGCCATGCCGGCGCCCAACGGCCGAGCGGAGGCCGACGCGCTCTCCGCCCTGGTCAATCTCGGCTATCGTCGAGCCGAAGCTCAGGCGGCACTTGCCCGCGTGGCCGAGCGGCTCGGCGACGAGGCCGGGCTGGACGCACTGATCCGCGACAGCCTCAAGGACCTCGCCCGATGAGCGGCGAACGCACGGTATCGGCCGCCCGCACGGACGAGGATGCTGCCGAGGCGAGTCTGCGCCCCCAAACGCTCTCCGAATTCACCGGCCAGCGCGCCAGCCGGGAGAATCTTGCCGTCTTCATCGAGGCTGCCCGCGCCCGCGGGGAGGCACTTGACCATGTACTGCTGCACGGCCCGCCGGGGCTGGGCAAGACAACGCTGGCGCAGATCGTCGCCCGCGAGCTTGGCGTCGGCTTTCGTGCAACCTCGGGACCGGTCATCCAGCGCGCCGGCGACCTTGCCGCCATCCTGACCAATCTACAGCCGCGCGACGTGCTGTTCATCGATGAGATCCACCGCCTTCAGCCCGCCATCGAGGAGATTCTCTACCCAGCGATGGAGGATTTTCAGCTTGATCTGATCATTGGCGAAGGCCCGGCTGCCCGCAGCGTACGAATTGATCTTGCAGCATTTACTCTTGTCGGCGCCACCACCCGCGCAGGCTTGCTCGCGACCCCGCTGCGCGACCGCTTCGGCATCCCCCTGCGCCTCGTATTTTACACCCCGGCCGAGCTCGAGCGCATCGTCGCCCGTGGCGCCGAGAAGCTTGGATTCGCGCTGACTGCCGAGGGAGCGGGCGAGATCGCCCGGCGCTCGCGCGGCACTCCGCGCATCGCCGGGCGCCTGTTGCGCCGGGTGCGCGATTTCGCCCACGTCGCCGGGCAGAGCCCGGTCGATCGCGCCATTGCCGACGTGGCCCTGCGGCGTCTGGAGGTCGACGCGTTGGGGCTCGACGCCATGGACCGGCGCTATCTGCGCCGCATGGCCGAACACCATGGCGGCGGCCCGGTCGGTGTCGAGACGCTGGCCGCCGCCCTGGCCGAGGCGCGCGATACGCTGGAGGACGTCGTCGAGCCCTACCTCATCCAGGAGGGGTTGGTGTTGCGCACCAGCCGCGGGCGGATACTCGGCGAGCGTGGCTGGCACCATCTTGGTCTTCCCACCCCCGCCGGCGTGCAGCGGCAGCTCGACCTGCTGTCGGAGGATGAATGATTTGTCATGCTCCGGCCGCCCCCTGGCATGGCGCGCACCGCTACAGGCTGCGCATCTATTATGAGGACACTGATGCTGGCGGCGTGGTCTATCACGCCAATTATCTGCGTTTTGCCGAACGGGCGCGGACTGAAGCCTTGCGCGATGCCGGCGTGCCGCATGCGGAGATGACAGGACAGCACGGCCTGATGTTCATGGTGCGGTGCATCAAACTGGACTATCTGAGGCCGGTGCGACTCGACGATTCGCTGCTGGTCGTCACCACCACCCTGCGCCTCGGCGCCGCAACGGTGGACCTGCGGCAGCGTTTCGTCCACCCGGATGAGGCGCAGACGAACGAAGACCTGGCGGTGCTGGAGCTTCGGCTGGCGTGCGTGCGGCTGGCTGACCAACGCCCGGTCCGGATACCGCCACGCTGGCGGGAGGCGCTGCGGGCGATGGGTGGCTGAACGACGCGGTCGCCGCGACAACGCCCCGATCGGGGCACAATGACGCCATGCTTGCCCCGGATGGTCCGGGGGAGCGATGAGAGGATGGATGCGGTGAACGCTGCGGTCGATACGGCGAATCTGGGTGCCGCCACGGGCGATTTGTCGCTCTGGGGCCTCTTCCTGCAGGCCGATATCGTGGTCAAGCTGGTCATGTTGGCATTGCTCAGCGCCAGCGTGTGGGTATGGGCCATCGTCTATGAGAAGGTGACCAGCCTGCGCCGCGCCAACCGCGCCGCCGACGCCTTCGAGGATCGCTTCTGGTCCGGCGGAAGCCTGGACGAGTTGTACGAGGAGGAGGGCGAAAAACCGACCCATCCGATCGCCGCAGTGTTCGGTGCGGCGATGGCCGAGTGGCGCCGCAGCGCCCGCGTCGCGGGTGCCGACATGGCCCGCAGTTCGGTGCGCGACCGCGTCGAGCGGGCCATGGCGGTGACCGTGCAGCGCGAGCTCGACCGTATGGAACGCTGGATGGTCTTCCTGGCCTCGGTCGGCGCCACCGCCCCGTTCATCGGCCTGTTCGGCACGGTCTGGGGCATCATGCACAGCTTCTCCGCCATCGCCGCCATGCACAACACCAACCTCGCCGTGGTCGCACCGGGGATTGCCGAGGCGTTGTTTGCCACTGCCATCGGCCTGGTCGCCGCCATCCCCGCGGTGCTCGCCTACAACAAGATCAGCACCGACCTCTCCCGCTTTGCCGGGCGGCTGGAAGGGTTCGGCACCGAGTTCGGCGCCATCCTCTCGCGTCAGAGCGAGGAGCGCGCCTGACATGGCTGCTTCCCTGCAAGGTGTGCGCGGCAAAGGGCGCGGGCGCTATCGACCGCTTGCTGAGATCAACGTCACGCCGCTCGTCGATGTCATGCTGGTGCTGCTGATCATCTTCATGGTGACCGCCCCCTTGATCAGTTCGGCCGTGAATATCGACCTGCCGAAGGTCGACGCCAGCCCGGTCAACCAGGACAGCACGCCGCTGCGGGTGCAGGTTGATGCCCAGGGCGCTGTCTACCTCCAGGATCAGCCGGTGCAGTTGCCGGAACTGGTGACCCGGCTCCAGGCGATCGCGCAGGATCACAAGGACCGGCGTATCTTCGTGCGGGGCGACAAGGCCAACACCTACGGGGTCATGCTCCAGGTCATGGCCACCATCATTCAGG
>JAGXAV010000296.1 GCA_018971455.1 Rhodospirillales bacterium | reverse complement strand
TTGCTGCGGCCCTGGCCGGAGACGCTGGCACCGCCGCGCAGGGGGGGGTTCCACAGGCAGGACGAGCCCTCGGCGGTGACGCGGTCGGGCACCACCTGGTGCAGGCAGCCCATCATCAGATCGGGCAGAAGCTGGCCGACGACGTGGCGCACCGAGACCGGATAGGGGCGCGGCGCGTTGAGGATGCAGCCCTCGGGGATGCGCATGCGGAACGGCGCCAGGCTCGCCCAGTTGTTGGGGATGTCCGGCGCCACCACGACCTTGATGCCGAAACTGGCATAGGCGCGGCAATAGGCGGCCGGCACGTTGATGCCGCGCTGGGACAGGCCCGAGGTGCCGGCGAAATCGACCTCGATGGTTCCCGCGCCGATGGTCATCGCCGCGCGCAGCGTGACCTCCTCCTCATAGCCGTCGGAGCTGATCTCGGCCCTGGTGGTGCCGGCGCGCAGCTTGGCGATCTCGGCCTCGGTGGCGCGCAGCGAGCTTTCGAAGATGAAGGCGGCGAGCGGATCGAGGCTGCTCATTTCGAACTCGTCCATCATCTGCACCAGCCGCCGCGCGCCCGCCTCGTTGCAGGCGCACAGCGAATAGACGTCTCCCTCCAACTCGACGGGCAGGCGGGAGCCGGCGCGGATGAAATCGAAGAAGGTCGCGTTGGGCACACCGCGATCGAAGCATTTGACGATCGGGATGTAGATCCCTTCCTCGAAGACCGAGCGCCCCTCCGGACCCATGCCGAGGCCGCCGACATCGATGACATGGGCGGTGTTGGCGAACAGCCCGATCACCTTGCCGCGGCGGAACGCCGGTGTCACCACCGTCAGATCATGCAGGTGGCCGGTGCCGAGCCACGGGTCGTTGGTGATGTAATGGTCGCCCTCCTGCATCGTCTCGGCGGGAAACTTGGCAAGGAAATGACCGACGCTCTCCATCATGGAATTGACGTGGCCGGGCGTGCCGGTCACCGCCTGGGCGAGCATGCGGCCCTGCAGGTCGAAGATGCCGGCCGAGAGGTCGCCCGCCTCGCGCACCGTGGTGCTGAAGGCGGTGCGGATCATCGTCTGCGCCTGCTCCTCCACCACCGCGATCAGGCGGTTCCACATGATCTGCCGCTGGATGCCGGCCAGGGCCTTCTGGCTGTCGCTCATGCTGCTTCTCCGCGCCGGAGTTCGATGTAGCCGAGGCCGTTCAATGCCGCCGACCAGCCGGGGCCGACCAGCGTGGAGGTCTCGTCCTCCGCGATGATGGCCGGGCCCGCGATGCGCACGCCGGCGGCCAGCGCCGCGCGATCGTGAATGGCCCAGTCGGCCACGATGCCGGTGGCGGTGTCACGCACCGGCCGCGCGGCGGCGGGGGCCGCGGCGCCGGGCGGGGGCGGCGGCGGCGGATCGGCCAGGTCGGCTGCGATCGTCGCCACCACCACGGCGTAGCTCATGATCTCGACATCCGAGCCCGGCACCGGGCGGTCGTAGAAGCGGGCATATTCGCGGTCATAGGCGGCGCGGATGCCGGCCACATCCGCCGCGGCCAGGGTGCGCGCCGGCAGCGGGACGGCGATCTCATGGCCCTGGCCGACATAGCGCATGTAGGCGATCCGGGTCTCGCGCGTCGGCGCGCCGAAGCTGCCCTGCGCCACCACGCCGGCCGCCTCGCGCGCCATGTCGGCCAGCAGCGCGTTCACCGCGGCGACATCGAAGGTGGAGAAGCGCTGGTAGAGGCTGCGCACCACCTCGTAGCCGACCGGCGCGCGCAGGAAGCCGATGGCGCTGCCGACGCCCGCACCCGAGGGTACCAGCACGCGCGCGATGCCGATCTTCTCCGCCACCCGGCAGGCATGCACCGGCCCGCCGCCGCCGAATGCGATCAGCGTGCGCCCGCCATAGGTTTTTCCCGATTCGATGGCGTGGACGCGCGCCGCGTTGGCCATGTTCTCGTCCACCATCTCGATCACGCCCAGTGCGGCCATTTCGGGCGACAGGGAGAGCCGGGCGCCGATATCGGCCTCGAGCGCACGTCGCGCCGCCTGGGGCTGGAGCACCATCGTCCCACCGGCGAAAAGCTGCGGGTCGTAGCGGCCGAGCAGCAGATTGGCGTCGGTCACCGCCGGGTGTGCGCCGCCGCGCCCGTAGCAGGCCGGCCCCGGATCGGCCCCGGCACTCTCCGGCCCGACGGCGATGCGCCCCAGGCTGTCGACATGGGCGAGCGAGCCGCCGCCCGCGCCGATCTCGACCATTTCGATCACCGGAATGCGCAGCGGCAGGCCGGAGCCTTTGCGGAACCGCCCGATCCGCGCCACCTCGAAGCTGCGCGAGGTCTGCGGCTGGAACTCGTCGATCAGGCAGATCTTCGCCGTGGTGCCGCCCATGTCGAAGGACAGCACGCCGGGCAGGCCGCATTGGCGGGCGACATGGGCGGAGAAGATCGCCCCGCCCGCAGGCCCGCTCTCAACCAGGCGGATCGGGAAGCGGCAGGCCGTCTCGATGGTGGTCAGCCCGCCGCCCGAGAGCATCAGGAAGATCGGCGCGTCCAGGCCCAGGCCGCGCAGCCCGGCCTCCAGCCGGCGCAGGTAGCTGGCCATCAACGGCTGCACATAGGCGTTGGCCGCGGTGGTGGAGAAGCGCTCCCATTCGCGCATCTCGGGCGACACCTCCGAGGAGAGGCTGACCGGCAGGCCGGGCATCTCCTCGGCCAGGATGGCCCGCGCCCGCCGCTCATGGGCGGGGTTGGCGAAGGCGTGCAGAAAGCCGATGGCCAGGCTCTCCACCGCTTCCCGCCGCAGCACCGGCACCAGCGCGCGCAGCGCCGCCTCGTCGAGCGGGCGCAGGACGGCGCCGGTATTGTCCAGGCGCTCCGGCACCGGCAGGCGCAGATGGCGCGGCACCAGGGGCTCGGGCAGCACGATGTTGAGATCGTACTGGTCGTAGCGGCTCTCATTGCCGAGGGCCAGAACGTCGCGGAACCCCTCGGTGGTCAGCAACGCCGTGCGCGCGCCCTTGCGCTCGATCAGCGCGTTGGTGGCCAGCGTCGTGCCATGGATGAGGATGGCGATGTCGGCCGGGGCGAGCCCGGCCCGCGCCAGGATCGCCCGCACCCCCTCCATCACCCCCTGCTCGGGGGCGGCCGGCGTGGTCAGCACCTTGGCGGTGCTGCGCCGGCCCTCATGCTCGAGGGCGAGATCGGTGAAGGTGCCGCCAATATCGACGGCAAGCCGGGCAGAGCGCATGGAGGGGGCGGGTCCGTTGTGCAGTGTGGCGGGCAGTCAACCGCCGCATCGGCCGCATGGCAAGCTTCCCCCCTTCCAGAACCCCGCCATGGCGGCCATAAACGCCCCGAGAGCATGAGGGAACGCCATGAAGCCGCGCCTGATCGTCAGCCGTCAGATCCCCCCCGCCGTCGCCGCGCGCATCCGCGCCGAGTTCGACTGCCCCTATCCCGAAGGCCGGGACATGGATGCCGACACGGTGATCGCCATGCTCACCGAGACGCGGGCGGACGCGCTGATGCTGACCTCCCACCTGCCCTTCAATGCCGGTGTCATCGCGCGCGTGCCGGCGCATGTGAAGATCGCGGCGACGTGCAGCGTGGGCACCGACCATATCGACATCGCCGCCGCCCGCGCGCGCGGCCTGCCGGTGACCAACACGCCGGACGTGCTGACCGAGTGCACCGCCGATCTCGCCTTCATGCTGATCCTGAACGCCTGCCGGCGGGGGTTCGAATACGACAAGATCATGC
>JAGXAV010000295.1 GCA_018971455.1 Rhodospirillales bacterium | reverse complement strand
CCTCGGCATCGCGCGGCGCCGCCGCGACCGCCGCCGGCTGCGGCGCCGGGGCCATCAGCGCGCGGCCGACCACGGCCAGAAGCTCCTGCAAATCGAACGGCTTGGGCAGGTATTCGAACGCGCCGCGCTGGGCCGCCTTCACCGCCGTCATCAGCGTCGATTGCGCGCTCATCACCACCACGCGCAGCTCCGGGCGCACCCGGCGGATGCGCGGGATGAGGTCGAGCCCGTTCTCGTCGGGCATCACCACATCGGTGATGACGAGGTCGCCCTCGCCCTCCTGCACCCAGCGCCACAGCGTCGCGGCGTTGGACGTGCTGCGCACCTGGTAGCCCGAACGCCCCAGCGCCTGGGTGAGCACGGTGCGGATGGAGCGGTCGTCATCGGCGACCAGCACGGTGGGCGGGGTCATGTTCGCACCTTCATTCGGTGTCTTCGGGATCGTCGCTCAGCACCGGCAGATGCAGGCGGAACTCGGTGCGTCCGGGCCTGCTGTCGACCTCGATCAGGCCGCCGTGATCGGCGACGATCTTCGCCACCAGCGCCAGGCCCAGGCCGCTGCCGGACGGCTTGGAACTGACGAACGGATCGAACAGATGCGGCCGGATATCGTCGGGGATGCCCGGTCCGTTGTCGCGCACGGCCACCACCAGCGGCAGATGCAGCCGCTGGTCCGACCCCGGCACGGCCAGCCGCACGCCGTGCTGGAAGGCGGTGGTCAGCGTGATCTCGCCGGCCTCGGTGCCGGAGAAGGCGATCGCCTCGGCGGCGTTCTTCACCAGGTTCAGCACCACCTGCACCAGCTGGTCGCGATTGCCCGAAACCGGCGGCAGCGAGGGGTCGTAGACCTCGCTGAACCGCGTTGTGGCGGCAAACCCGCTCTGGGCGAGCAGGCGGACATGCTCGAGCACGCGATGGATATTGACCGCGCTGCGCTCGATCGGCTTCTCGCCGAAGATCTCCATCCGGTCGACCAGCTCGCGAATGCGGTCGGCCTCGTCGCGGATCAGCACGGTAAGCTCGCGATCGGCCTCGACCACGCTGCCCTCGAGAAGCTGTGCCGCGCCCCGGATGCCGGAGAGCGGGTTCTTCACCTCGTGGGCGAGGATGGCCGCCATGCCGGTGACGCTGCGCGCCGCGCTGCGGAAGGTCAGCTGCCGGTCGAGGGCGCGCGCCGCCGAGACGTCCTGAAAGACCAGCAGCACCGCGCCGCGCTCCTCCGGCAGCGGCGTGCCATGCACGGTGATGCCGATCTTGCGCAGCCGCGGGCTCTCGATCGTCAGCTCGTGATCGGCCACGGTGAAATCGCCCTCGCGCACCTGCGCGATCAGCAGGAACAAAGGGTTGTCGGCCGGAACCAGATCGCCGAGCCGCATCTGCAGGGCCTGGGCGGAGGAAATGCCGAGGAACTGCTCGGCGGCGGCGTTGAGGAAGCGGAAGCGGTCGGCCGGATCGATCAGCACCACCGGCACCGGCATGGCCGCCATCAGAATCGCCGAATCGGGCGGGCGCGGCGTCTCGCGGCGCCCCACCACCTTGAGCGCGGCGCGCGTGACGACGTTCCTCATGCGGCCGCGGCCATGGCGCCGCCATCGGTCAGCCCGTCATACAGCGCGTCGATCAGCGCCAGCACGGCCGGCACCGAATCGAGGCGGTTCATCGCCGCGCGGAACTCCGCCGAACCGGGCAGGCCGCGGGAGTACCAGGCGACGTGCTTGCGCGCGAGGCGCAGCCCGGGCTCGGTGCCGAAATGGCTCAACATCGAATGATAATGGGTCAGAAGTATCTGCTTCTGCTGCGCCAGCGTGGGGTCGGGCTGGCGGTGCCCGGTGCGCAGGAAATGGGCGATCTGCGCCGGCAGCCAGGGCCGCCCGTAGCAGCCCCGGCCGACCATCACGCCATCGGCGCCGGAGCGGCGCAGCGCGCTGGCGGCATCGTCCACGGTCAGGATATCGCCATTGGCGATCACCGGCAGGCCGACCGCCTGCTTGACCTCGGCGATGAAATCCCAGTCGGCCGTGCCGGTGTAGAATTGCTGGCGCGTGCGCCCGTGCACGGTGACCATGCGGATGCCGCAGGATTCCGCGATGCGGGCGAGGCTGGGCGCGTTCAGGCTGGCATGGTCCCAGCCCATGCGCATCTTCAGGGTCACCGGCACATCCACCGCGCGCACTGTCGCCTCCAGGATGGCGGCCGCCGCCCGCTCGTCGCGCATCAGCGCGCTGCCCGCCATCTGGCCGACCGCCACCTTCTTCACCGGGCAGCCGAAATTGATGTCGATGATGTCGGCACCACGATCGGCTGCGATGCGCGCCGCCTCGGCCATCGCCGCCGGATCGCAGCCGGCCAGCTGCAGGGAGGTCGGGCGCCCGTCCATCTCCGCCATGCGCAGCGTCGCGCGGTTCTCCCGCACCATCGCCCAGGAGGCGATCATCTCCGAGACCACCAGCCCCGTGCCCAGCGCGCGGGCGAGTCGGCGAAACGGCAGGTCGGTCACGCCGGACATGGGGGCGAGGATCACCGGCGTGTCGATGACCACGCCACGGCCGAGATCGATCGGCCGGAGCAGGCTGCCGGTCGGAGTTACATTGCCCATCATTTGGGCAATCTAGAGCCAGACCTGCCCGCGCGCAACGCGCGCATTGACGGGGCGGGGCTCTGCGGCGAGGGTGCGCCGCCATGTCCCCGCCCCCCTCGATGACCGCCCTCCTCCTCGCCGCCGGCACCGGCAGCCGCTTCGGCGCGGAGACCCCGAAACAGTTCCAGATCATTGCCGGTAAGCCCGTGCTGCGCAATGCCGCCGAGGCCCTGCTGGCCGCCGGCGCGCGCCTGCTGCCGGTGGGCGACGCCGCGCCGGTCGCGGCCGCCCTGGCCGGGCTCGACCACCTGCCCACGGTGCCCGGCGGCGCCACCCGCCAGGACAGCGTGCGCGCCGGGCTCGACGCGCTGGCCGCCGATCCGCCCGACATCGTGCTGGTGCATGACGGCGCCCGCCCCTACCTGCCGCCGGGCACGGTGGCAGCCCTGCTCGCCGCGCTCGCCGAGGCGCCGGGCGCCATTCCCGCCGTTCCGGTGGCCGACACCCTCAAGCGCGCCGCCGGTGGGCGGATCACCGCGACCCTGGACCGTGCCGGGCTGTTCCGCGCGCAGACGCCGCAGGCCTTCCGCTACGCCATGCTGCACGCCCTGCACCACGCGGCCCCACCCGGCGCCACCGATGACGCGGCCCTCCTCGAAGCCGCCGGCCAGCCCGTGGCGCTGGTGCCCGGGGACGAGGACAACATCAAGCTGACCTTCAAGGAGGATTTCGTGCGGCTGGAACGCGTCCTCGCGCCCACGCTGCTGCCGCGGACCGGCACGGGCTTTGATGTCCA
Source organism: Rhodospirillales bacterium (assembly GCA_018971455.1). Classification (GTDB taxonomy): domain Bacteria; phylum Pseudomonadota; class Alphaproteobacteria; order Acetobacterales; family Acetobacteraceae; genus REEB85. The sequence continues at coordinate 386 of JAGXAV010000295.1, read as the reverse complement.
TGTCCTGCAAAGCGGCCGCAAGCTCATCCTCTGCGGCATTGAAATTCCGCATGATCAAGGTCTTGGCGGGCATTCCGACGCCGATGTCGGCATCCACGCATTGTGCGACGCCATCTACGGTGCGCTGGCCGAGGGCGATATCGGCCGGCATTTCCCGCCCAGCGAGGCGCAGTGGAAGGATGCCGACTCGGCCCGCTTCCTGCGCCACGCCGCCGGGCGCATCGCCGCGCGCGGCGGCGTGCTGTCCAATGCCGATGTCACGCTGATCTGCGAGCAGCCGAAGATCACGCCGCATGCGCCGGCAATGATCGCGCGCCTGGCCGATATGCTCGGCGTCGACGCCGGGCGCGTCTCGGTCAAGGCCACCACCACCGAGCGGCTCGGCT
>JAGXAV010000294.1 GCA_018971455.1 Rhodospirillales bacterium | reverse complement strand
CGGCAAAGCCCGCGGCCGTACCCCGCAGCAGCGCGCCATGCGCCACCGCGAGCGTCACGGGCGCACACTGGGCGGCGGCGAAGGCGGCGGCGGCCATGGTGGCGGCGGCCATGGCGGCGGCGAGGACGACACCGGAACCGACCCCGGCACCACGGATACCGCCGGCACGCTGAGCCAAGGCTCGGTCGCCGGCGGCAGCACCGGCGCGGAGCATTTCGTCCATGACAGCCCGGGATATTGGGGTGTCGACGGCAAGGTGCTCCGTCGCTGACACGATGCCGCTGCCCGACGGCGGCGGGTGGTTCCCGGGTGACCACAGGCTGCATCCGGACGATGTGATTGATCCAACGCTTCGAAAAGGAACGCTCGAATGATGACGAACCTTACGGCTCGCCCGACCTTGCGCAGCATCCTGCGCGCGAGCGTGGCCGCCAGCTTGGCCTTGGCGCTGACGATGGCGCCGCTGCCGGGAGCCACCGGATCGGGCGGCGTCGCGCAGGCGCAGACCCAGGGCAAAGGCCAGGGGACCCGCCCGCCCAATGCCGGCCAGAGCATGAAGGGCGGCGGCGGCAGCACCAAATCCACCACCGAAGGCGATACCTCCTCCGACAGGAAGGGCCCGAAATACGGCGGTGGCGCGAATGCCAACAAGCCTGAGCCAGGCACCTCCGGCACGCGCCCGGTCTGGGCCAAGGAGGGGATCCCCGTCGTCGAGCTCGGCCGTCTCAGCGTCGCGCGCGCCCCGGCGCATGTGATCGAGAAGGCGCTCGCCGAGGCTGTCGCCAACTGGGCGACGATGGGAACCACCGTCATGACGCTGACCGCTGACGGCCAGCCGACGCTGACCATGACGGTGGCGCAGTTCTACTCGCTGCCGGCGGAGCAGTTCGCCAACATCGTCATGACCTATTACAGCTCCATCGTGCGCATCGATTCGCCGCTGGAGAACCTGGGGCTGCTGCAGGACCTCGCCAAGACCGGCGTCACGCAGCTGACCGCCGTGAAGCCCGCCAGCACGATCGATCTCGAGGCGATCTTCCTTGGCTCGGCCTCTGACAAGACGATCGCGATCAGCGTCGATACGGTGATTGCGATGAATACGATCCTCGGCCTGCCCGCGATCACCACGGACCAGGCCGCCGAGCTGGCCGCAAAGGCCGAGGCGGTTCGCCTGGCCATCCTGATCGGCCACGACGGCTGATCCTCGTCCTGATCAGGCGCGATGAGGCCGCCCCGGCGGGGCGGCCTCTTTCGCGTGCGAATCAGGCGGGGCGCAGCGAGCCCAGCACGCGGTCGACCATCACGCCCGATTGGCCGAGATAGCGCGCCGGATCACAGAGTTCCGCGAGCTGGGCGCGGTTGAGATGGCGGGTGATTTCGGCATTCTCCGCCAGCAGGTCGAGCAGCGGGCGGTTCTGCCGGATGGCCTCGCGGCAGATGTCGTAGACCAGATCATGCGCGTATTCCCGGCCGATATGGCGGCCAAGCCCCATCATCACCGCTTCCGACACCACGAGGCCGTTGGTCATGTCCAGGTTGGCGCGCATGCGCGGCGCATCGACCTCCAGCCCTTCCAGCACGAAGCGGGCCTGCCGCAGGGCGCCGGCCAGCAGGCAGAACGCCTCCGGCAGCACGATCCATTCGATTTCCCACGGGCCGGTCGAGCGCTCATGGTCGGCGACCATCGCATCGAGCAGGGACGCGGCATGCTGGCGCAGCACCGAGATGCCGGCATGGATGTAGCAGCTCGAGATCGGGTTGCGCTTCTGCGGCATGGTGCTGCTTGAGCCGCGACCGGGAGCGAAAGGTTCGTACACCTCCCCCACCTCGGTCTGCATCATCAGCTTCACGTCCATCGACAGCTTGCCGAGCGTGCCGCCGACCAGGCCAAGGAAGCAGCCCACCTCGGCGATGGTGTCGCGCACCGTGTGCCAGGCGATGAGCGGCTGCGCGAGGCCAAGCTCCGCCATGAGTGCCGCCTGGGTCTCCATCGCGCCGTGCTCGAGCGAGGCCAGCGTGCCGGCGGCGCCGGCAAATTCGCCCATGAGCACACGCGGTCGCAGCTGGGCAAGACGTTCGCGATGGCGCTCGACAGCGGCCAGCAACCCGGCGACCTTGTAGCCGAAGGTGACCGGCACCGCCTGCTGCAGATTGCTGCGGCCGACCATCGGCGTGTCGCGGTGCCGCCGGGCAAGTGCCGCGAGGGCCGCGGACATGCCGGCGAGATCCGACTCCACCAGCGCCAGCGCCTCGCGGATCTGCAGCACCGTCGCGGTGTCGGTGATGTCCTGCGTGGTGGCGCCCCAGTGGCAGTATTCGCCCAGCTTGTCGCGGCACAGGGCGTTGAGCTGTGAGACCACGCCGAGCACGGGATAACCGATGCGCTCGGTCTGCTCGCGCAGCCTGGCCATATCGATCTTCTCGAAGACGCAATTGGCGATGATTTCATCGGCAGCATCCTGCGGGATGATCCCCAGCCGGCCCTGCACGCGCGCGAGGGCGCGCTCGATATCGAGATATTTGCGGGTTCTGTTCTCGTCGGACCACACCACGCGCATGGCGTCCGTGCTGAAAATGCCACCGAAGATGGCCGAATCGATTATCGTCGCGGGCATCAATGAAACCTTTCAGTTGGCGGGCGGATCGAATCGCCATTCGCGGGCGCGGTTCCCTGGTCCCGTCGCGGCGCGAGCAGGCGCGACGAGTATCGGGCCGGCATGTCGGCCGGGCGCCGTTTTCTAATGCCTGTCGCGTGTCCTGGCCATATGGCTGGCCGAGCCGTCGCACCGCCGTGGCGGCGCGGCATCCTGGCGAAAGGAGCCCGGCCCGGGGTCGCGCCGGGGATGGGCGTCACGCCGCGCGGGGATTCCTGCCGTGCCGGCCGAGCTCGATCCCGCTGAGACAGGCCCGCAACGCAGCGGCGGTCGCGGCGAGGTCGCCCTCGATGCCCGCCACCCAGCGCTCGGCCTCGTCGCGCTGCCCCTCCTCCACCGCCGCGGCCAGGTGTTCGAGGCACTCGCTGAGCCGCACCGCGCCAAGGGTCGAGGCGACGCCGTTGAGGTCGTGGCAGATCCGGCCAATGGACACCGCCTCCCAGCTGGGCAGCAGCTCGCGCAGGCTCCGGCAGCGCACCGAGGCATCGCGGATGAACTCCTCGATGGCCGCCCGCGTCCGCTCCAAGCCGACCTCCTCGACGAAGCATTCGAGAAAGGCCTCCGAGATATCCACCGAGGTGTCAGTCAGCTCGGCCGTAGCAGACTCCCCCTCCGCCGGCAGGACGATATCGGCGAAATCCGCGCTGCCGGTCTCGGCATCGATGCGGGTCTGCAGGATATGGCCCAGCCGCTCGAGATTGACCGGCTTCTCGATGAGGGCGGTGGCCCCGGCCTCCCGGCATTGCTTCTGGACCATCGCCCCGCTGAAGGCTGTCAGCGCGATGATCGGGATCGAGTTGGCGGCCCCGCCGGTGGCGCGGATGCGCCGGGTCGCCTCGAAGCCGTCCATGCCGGGCATCTGGATGTCCATCAGGACCGCATCGAAACCGCCCTGGGCAACCAGGCGGATCGCGTCCGGGCCGTTATCGGCCACGAAGGTGGTGAAGCCACGACGGGCCAGCGCCACGCTGAGCAGGGACTGGTTGATCTTGTCGTCCTCGACGATGAGGATGCGGCGCGGCACGGAACTGCCGATCCCCGCCTCGATCAGCTCCAGAGCCGTCTGCTTGCTGACCAGCGCCGAGACAGCCGCGGTGATCGCCGCCAC
>JAGXAV010000293.1 GCA_018971455.1 Rhodospirillales bacterium | reverse complement strand
CCCGCCGCGCGCAGCGCCGCCCGCGCGCAGTGCAGCGCGGCGGGCGGGATCATGTTTCGGCGGCGAGGCGGGCGGCCTGGTCCTCGGCGGTCAGCGCGTCGATGAACGGGTCGAGGTCGCCTTCCATCACCTGGTCGATCTTGTAGAGGGTGAGGTTGATGCGGTGGTCCGAAACGCGGCCCTGCGGGAAATTATAGGTGCGGATGCGCTCGCTGCGGTCGCCGGTGCCGACCTGGGCGCGGCGGTCGGCCGCGCGCGTCGCGTGCAGGCTCTCGCGGCGCTGCTCGTAGAGCCGGGCGCGAAGGATCTTCATCGCCTTGGCCTTGTTCTTGTGCTGGCTCTTCTCCTCCTGCATCGCCACGACGATGCCGGTGGGAAGGTGGGTGATGCGCACCGCGCTCTCGGTCTTGTTGACGTGCTGGCCGCCGGCGCCGGAGGCGCGATAGACGTCGATGCGCAGATCGCCCTCATCGACACGCACATCGACCTCCTCCGCCTCCGGCAGCACGGCCACGGTGACGGTGGAGGTGTGGATGCGGCCCTGGCTCTCGGTGGCCGGCACGCGCTGGACGCGGTGCACGCCCGATTCATATTTCAGCCGCGCGAAGACCGAGCGGCCGGTGATTTCGGCGATGCCGCCCTTGATGCCGCCGAGGCCCGATTCGTCGTATTCCAGCAGGTCGAAACGCCAGCCGTTCCGGCCGGCGTATTTCTGGTACATGGCGAAGAGCTCGGCGGCGAAGAGCGAGGCCTCGTCGCCGCCGGCGGCGGGGCGGATTTCCAGAATGGCGGCGCGCTCATCGGCTTCGTCGCGCGGCAGAAGTGCCAGGCGGATCGCGTGTTCGAGCTCGGGGATGCGGCCCTTGAGTTCGCCCAGCTCCGCCTCGGCCAGCTCATGCATGTCGGGATCGTCGAGCAGGGTCTCGGCGTCGGCGGCTCGGCGCTCGGCCTCGCGCAGCTCGTCGATGCGCGCCACGACCGGCTCGATCTCCGCCAGCTCGCGCGAGGCCGCGACGAAGGCCTCGCCGCCGATGGTGGGGGAGAGCAGCGCGCGCAGCTCGTCCGCGCGGTCGAGGATGCGGTCGAATTTGACGGAGAGGCTCATGCCGGCCGGCTCATCTCGGGCGGGTCATTTCAGCCGCCGGACGAGCTCCGCGACCGGCACCGCCGCCTGCTCGCCGCTGACCAGATCCTTGAGCTGGACGAGGCCGCCGGCGATCTCGCTCTCGCCGAGGATGATGGCCGCCCGCGCGCCGGTCCTGTTGGCGCGTTCCATGCGGCGCTTGAGGTTGCCGCGATAGGCCATCTCGGCGCGGATGCCGGCGGCGCGCAGGGATTGCGCGATGTCGAGCGCGGCGGCTTCGGCGGCGTCGCCCACCGGGATGATGGCGACCGAGGCCGGCGCCGGCGGCGCGGCCGCCATCAGCATCGACAGCCGCTCGATGCCGGCCGCCCAGCCGATGCAGGGCGTGTGCGGGCCGCCCATCTCCTCGACCAGCCCCTCGTAGCGCCCGCCGCCCATCACCGTGCCCTGCGCGCCAAGGCGGGTGGTGACGAATTCGAAGGCGGTGTGGCTGTAATAGTCGAGGCCGCGCACGATGCGCGGGTTGCGCCGGAACGGCACGCCGAAGCGGGCCAGGTGCTCCTGCAGCTTCTCGAAGAAGGCGTAGGCGGGCTCCGTCAGGCAGCCATCGATGGTCGGCGCGTGCGCGACGATGCGCCGGTCCCCCTCGTCCTTGGAATCGACCACGCGCAGCGGGTTGCGCTCCAGCCGGGCGATGCTGTCCTCGGATAGCTCGTCCTTGTGACCGAGGAAATAGCTGACCAGGGCGGCCCGGTAGGCGTCCCGGCTGGTCTTGTCGCCCAGCGTGTTGAGTTCCAGCACGGTGTCCTGCGCGACGCCGAGCTCCTGGAGGATGTGCCAACCGCAGGCGATGACCTCGGCATCGGCGAGCGGGGAGTCGCTGCCCAGCACCTCGATGTCGATCTGGTGGAACTGCCGGTAGCGGCCCTTTTGCGGCCGCTCGTAGCGGAACATCGGGCCGGCGTAGAAGATCTTCTGCGGCAGCGACTGGGTGAGGCCGTTGCTGACCAGGGCGCGGCAGACGCCGGCGGTGGCCTCCGGGCGCAGGGTGAGCGAGTCGCCGCCGCGATCGGTGAAGGTGTACATCTCCTTCGTCACCACGTCCGAGGTGTCGCCGAGGCCGCGGGCGAAGACGCCGGTCTCCTCGAAGATCGGCGTGCTCCATTCGTCGTAGCCGTAGAGGGCGGCGACGCGGCGGGCGGTCTCGATGACGTGGAAGTGGCGGCGCGCCTCCTCGCCGATGAGGTCGCGCGTGCCGCGCACCGGCTGCGGGGTGCTCATGTCGGGCTCTTCATGTCGGGGGGATTATTCGGCGGCCAGCTTCGCCGCGGCGCGCTCGGCCTCGATGGCCGCGGCCTTGGCCTCGACCAGCTCGACGATGTGATCGATCATGCCGTTGGCGTCGATGGTGTGGTCGGTCTTGCCGGCGGCATAGACCATGTGGCGGCCGGCGCCACCGCCGGTGATGCCGATATCGGTCATCAGCGCCTCGCCGGGCCCGTTCACCACGCAGCCGAGAATGGACAGGCTGAGCGGCGTCTCGATATGGGCCAGCCGCTCCTCGATGGCGGCGACGGTCTTGATGACGTCGAAGCCCTGGCGTGAACAGGAGGGGCAGGAGATCACCTTCACCCCGCGATTGCGCAGGCCGAGCGCCTTGAGCAGGTCCCAGCCGACATGGACCTCCTCCTCCGGTGCGGCGGAGAGCGAGACGCGCACGGTGTCGCCGATGCCGGCCCAGAGCAGGTTGCCCAGCCCGATCGCGCTTTTCACAGTGCCGGTGCGCAGGCCGCCGGCCTCGGTGATGCCGATATGCAGCGGATGGTCGCAGACATCGGCGAGCTGCTGGTAGGCCGCCACCGCCATGAACACGTCGGACGCCTTCACGCTGATCTTGAATTCGTGGAAATCATGGTCCTGCAGGATCTTCGCGTGCTCGAGCGCGCTCTCGACCAGCGCCTCGGGGTTGGGCTCGCCGTATTTCTCGAGCAGATGCTTGTCCAGCGAGCCGGCATTGACGCCGATGCGCATCGAGCAGCCGTGGTCGCGCGCGGCCTTGACCACCTCGCGCACCCGCTCCGCGCTGCCGATGTTGCCGGGGTTGATGCGCAGGCAGGCGGCCCCGCTCTCGGCCGCCTCGATGGCGCGCTTGTAGTGGAAATGGATGTCGGCGACGACCGGCACGTGCACCTGGCGGGTGATCTCGCGCAGGGCGAGCGCGCTTTCCTGATCCGGGCAGGAGACGCGCACGATGTCCACCCCGGCCCGTTCGGCGCGCAGGATCTGCGCCACCGTCGCCGCGACATCGGGGGTCGGCGTGTTGGTCATCGTCTGCACGGTGATCGGCGCATCGCCGCCCACCTTCACCGCACCCACGCTGATCTGGCGGGATTTGCGGCGCTCGATGTGCTGATAGGGGCGGTAGCTGCTCATGGGTCATGCTCCGGGAAGGCCGGGAAGGCGGGGGGCGCGCACCATGCCGGCTCGGGTGATGGCGCGCAAATAGCCTGGATCAGGGTTGCCGTGCCACCGCAGATGGGGGTGCGGCGGCGAGCTTGCCAGCGCGGATCGCCGCGGCGTCCAGGGGCAGGTCGCGGCGCACCGCCCCGTCGGCGCCGAGCGGCGGGGTGGCGACGCCGTCCACCTCGAGCACGGTGCCGCCGGCATTGCCGGTCGTCAGCAGCAGATCG
>JAGXAV010000292.1 GCA_018971455.1 Rhodospirillales bacterium | reverse complement strand
AAACCGATCGAGGTGCCCACGCCGCGCTGGCTGATGATCTTGTCGAGGCCCGCGAAGGCGCCGCCGCAGATGAACAGGATGTTGGTGGTGTCGACCTGCAGGAACTCCTGCTGCGGATGCTTGCGCCCGCCCTGCGGCGGCACCGAGGCGACGGTGCCCTCCATGATCTTCAGCAGGGCCTGCTGCACACCCTCGCCGCTCACGTCGCGGGTGATCGAGGGGTTGTCCGATTTGCGGCTGATCTTGTCGACCTCGTCGATATAGACGATGCCGCGCTGCGCCCGCTCGACATTGTAATCCGCGGCCTGCAGCAGCTTGAGGATGATGTTCTCGACATCCTCGCCGACATAGCCCGCTTCCGTCAGCGTGGTCGCGTCCGCCATGGTGAACGGCACGTCCAGAATACTCGCCAGGGTCTGCGCCAGAAGCGTCTTGCCGGATCCGGTCGGGCCAAGCAGAAGAATGTTGGACTTGGCAATCTCAACATCGTTGTTCTTCGCCCCGTGCGCCAATCTTTTGTAGTGATTGTGCACGGCCACGCTCAATACCTTCTTGGCGTGGCCCTGGCCAATGACATAGTCATCGAGAACCTTGCAGATCTCCTTCGGAGTCGGCACCCCGTCCCGCGATTTGACCAGGTGTGTCTTGTGCTCTTCACGGATGATGTCCATGCAAAGCTCGACGCATTCATCGCAGATGAACACCGTCGGCCCAGCGATGAGCTTGCGCACCTCATGCTGCGACTTGCCGCAGAACGAGCAATAGAGGGTATTCTTCGAGTCGCTGGATTTGCTCATAACCCCTCCCGTCCCGGGGCACCGGGACCGCACGCCAACAAGTCTAGACCCCGCTTCCGCGGCCGGACAAGCAGCCCGGCCATCGACGGGGCCGCGTCGCCGGCCAGGCTATGCAAACGGCATACCTGGCCGGCCGCAGCGGTCAGCTCTTCGTCTCGGTCTCGGCCGGCACCGGACGGCTCGCCACCACCTCGTCCACCAGCCCGAACGCCATCGCCTCATCGGCCGAAAGATAGGTGTCGCGCTCCATCTTGAGCTCGATCGCCTCCATCGTCTGGCCGGTATGGGTGACGTAGATCTCGTTCAGCCGCTTGCGCAGCGACAGGATCTCGCGGGCCTGGATCTCGATATCCGTCGCCTGCCCCTGCGTGCCGCCGGAAGGCTGGTGCACCATGATCCGGGCATTCGGCAGCGAAAACCGCTTGCCCTTCGCGCCGGCGGTCAGCAGCAGGCTGCCGGCCGAGGCGGCCATGCCCACGCACACCGTGGAAACCGGGCTGCGGATATACTGCATGGTGTCATAGACCCCGAGGGCTGCATACACCACGCCGCCGGGGCTGTTGATATAGAAGGAAATATCCTTGGTCGGGTTCTCGCTCTCAAGAAACAGCAGCTGGGCGCAGATCAGGCTGCTGACCTGGTCGTTGATCCCGCCGGTCAGGAAGATGATCCGCTCCTTCAGCAAGCGTGAGTAGATGTCATAGGCCCGCTCGCCGCGCGCCGTCTGCTCCACCACCATGGGCACCAGACTGTTCGCATAGACCTCAACGGGATCACGGTCCCTCATGCTCGCAACTTTCCTTCTCGCCGGGACGCGCCGCCCGGACACTCTGACCGACGATGGTCAAGGCGATGTAAATAGGCGCGCGGCGGAGCCCTGTCAGCCTCCCGCCCGCCCCGCCATTCAGCCGGGTTGGCCAACCGCCGCCGGCCCCGCCTCGGGGTCACGCGCCAGCTCTTCCACCGGAACCACCTGGTCGGTGACGCGGGCGAGCTCGAGGACGAAATCGACCACCTTCTCCTCGAAGATCGGCCCGCGCAGCCCTTCGGCGGCCTGCGGGTTCTTGCGGAAGAATTCCATTACCTGCGCCTCCTGGCCCGGGTAGCGCCCCGCCTCGGCGCGCATGGCGCGCGTCATTTCATCGGCCGCGACCGTGATGCCGTTCACCCGCCCGATCTCCGAGAGCAGCAGACCGAGCCGCACCCGCCGCTCGGCAATGGCGCGATACTCGCCCTTGAGGACATCCTCGCTCTTGCTCTTGTCCTCCTCGTCGAGCTTGCCCTCGGCGCGATCCGCCTCGATCCGCTGCCAGATCTGGGCGAATTCCGCGTCCACCATGCCTTCGGGCACGGCAAACGGCGCCGCCGCTGCCAGCGCATCGAGCAGTTGCCGCTTCAGCCGCAGGCGCGACATCTGGTCGTATTCCCGCCGCATCTGCTGGGAGATCAGATCGCGCACCCGCTCCACGCTCTCGAAGCCCAGCTTCTTGGCCAGCTCGTCATCGATCGCCCCGACCACGCGGGTCTTCAGCGCCTTGGCGGTGATATCGAACGTCGCCGCCTTCCCGGCCAGCGACTTCTCGCCGTACCCGTCGGGAAAGGTCACGTGAATGGTGCGGCTCTCGCCGGGCGTCATGCCCTCGACCTGCTCGGTGAAGCCGGGAATGAAGCCGGGGCCGGCCACCTCCACATCCATGTCCGTTCCCGTGCCGCCAGGAAACGCCACGCCATCGACCTTGCCGACGAAATCCACGCTCAGCACCTCACCCTTGGCGGCCGGCCGGACCTCCTCCACCGCCACCAGCTCGGCATTGCGCTTGGCGATCTCGCCGAGCGCGGTATCGATCGCCTCGGCCGCCGGCTCCGCGGTCAGCCGGGTCAGCTCGATGGCCTTGAATTCCGGCATGGCGATCTCGGGCAGCAGCTCGACCTCGACCTTGAATTCGAGATCGCGCTTGTCCTCCAGGCTGATCACATCGACCTTGGGCTGCATCGCCGCGCGCAATCCCCGGTCGCTCAGCACCTGGCGGGTGGCGTCGTTGACGCTCTCCTCGAGCACCTCGGCGGCGACCGCCGTGCCGTAGCGCTGCTTGACGACCAGCGCCGGAACCTTGCCGGGGCGAAAGCCGGGCAGGTTCACCGTCTTGCCGAGTTCGGCGAGACGACGGGCCCGCCGCTCTTCGATATCGGCGGCCGGCACAACCACCGTAAAGCCGCGCTTCAAGCCCTCGGAGAGCGTCTCAGTGACCTGCATCTGTCAGAAAACCTTTGATAAATAGCCCAAAATCCAGCCCCGCCGGCGCGTGGTGCGGGCGGAGGGACTTGAACCCCCACGGCTTGCGCCACCAGAACCTAAATCTGGCGTGTCTACCAGTTCCACCACGCCCGCCCGGCTTGGGCGCAAGTGCGGGGGCTTAGCGCACAAGGGCGCGGGTCACAAGATGCGAGAACGGGCGGCCCCGCGCCCGGCAGGCCGGGCCCAGGGCATCGTCGGCGATCCCCGAACCCTGATATAAGGAGAGCCGCCACGCCCTGGGTGGAGACGATGCAGCCGGCCCTGCTTGCGCAGTGCGAGACCCTCCTTCTGCTCGCCAACGGCGCGCCGGTCCTCGCCAGGAAATTGCTCGGCCCGCTCTTGGCGCGGCCGCTGGATGGCGGCCTGGTGCTGCCCGACGGGTTTCCCCTGTTCGGCCCCTCCAAGACCATCCGCGGCATCGTCTGCGGCATTGCCGCCGCCGCCGCCGGGGGCGCGCTGCTCGGCCTCGGCTGGCGCATCGGCGCCCTCGGCGGCGCCGCAGCAATGGCCGGAGACCTGCTGTCGAGCTTCATCAAGCGCCGCCTCGCCCGGCCGCCGAGCAGCCGGGCCACCGGGCTCGACCAGCTGCCGGAATCCGTCCTGCCCCTGCTGGCATGGCGCAGCGTCCTGCCGCTGACGATGCTCGACATCGTGGCGGGCGCGGCCCTCTTCCTGGTGGGCGA
>JAGXAV010000291.1 GCA_018971455.1 Rhodospirillales bacterium | reverse complement strand
ATCGCGCCGGCCCGGCGCGCCACCAGCCCCTCCCGTTCAAGCTGCCCGAGCGTGCGGTAGAGGACTTCATGGCTGAGGCCGACTTCGGCCGCGAGGTCCATCAAGGTGCCGTCGAGCGCGACGGTCCGCCCGTCGGCGCCCGTGGCAAGCGCGAGGTGGTGCAGCAGGCGCTGGCGGGCAGAGCGGATGTCGCGTGCTTCCAGGCGGGCGCGCAGGGCGTGAATCTGACGCGCGAGCACCGCCATGAAACGCTCGGCCAGCGCGGGGTCATGCCGAAAGGCCGCGAGGAGCTGGTGTTTTGGATAGGCGCGCACGCGCGCGGCGGTGATGGCGACCGCATCGCAATGATAGGCGGCGGAAAAAAGCGCGGCCTCGGCGAAGAGTTCGCCCTTTCGCGCCGTGTGCAGCGCCACCGCATGGCCGTCGATGGTATGCCGGCTCAGGCGCAGTCGGCCTTGTTCGACCGCGAATATGGCGAGCGCCTCGTCATTCTGGCGGAACAGCCTGTCGCCGGCGGCAAGATCGCGCGCCGGCGCGGCCGCCTGGATCGCCTGGGGAAGCCAGTCGAAGACGGCCCTATCCGCGCCGGGCATGGCGGGCGCCGCTCGCCGCGCGCGCCGGCGCTAGGCCGGTGCGACGACGCGGATGGGCTTGCCGTCGATCCAGGCGACGATGTTCTCCGCCGCGTCGCGGTAGAAATCGGTCATGTTCTCCTGCGTGACGTAGCCCAGATGCGGCGAGAGCACGGTGTTCGGCGCGGTGCGCAGCGGATGGGTGCGCGGCAGCGGCTCCTCGTCATAGACGTCGAGGGCCGCGGTGATACGGCCGGCGCGCAGGGCGGCGAGCAGGGCGGGCTGGTCGATCAGCGGCGCGCGGGAGGTGTTGATCAGGATCGCGCCCGCCTTCATGCGCGCGATGTCCTCCGCCGCGATGACGCCGCGGGAGCGATCGGACAGCACCAGGTGCAGGCTGATGGCATCGGCGCGGGCGAGCAGCTCCTCCTTGGTGACGCGCGTCACGCCCTGTTCGGCGGCGCGGGCATCGGTGAGGTTCTGGCTCCAGGCAAGCACCTGCATGCCGAGGGCGCGGCCGTAGCCGGCCATGCGCGCACCGATGCGGCCGAGGCCGATGACGCCGAGGGTGCGGCCGGCGAGCTCGATGCCGGGGGCGACGTGTTCCTGGAAGGCGCCGCTGCGCAGGGCGGCATCGCCCTGGGGCAGGCGGCGGGCGGCGGATAGCAGCAGGCCGAGGGCGAGTTCGGCGGTGGCGTGCGAGGAGCGGGCGCTTTGCGTGTTGCACACGGTGATGCCGCGTGCCGCGCAGGCGGCCGTGTCGATGGCAGCGTTGCGCGGGCCGGTGAAGCTGATCAGGCGCAGCTTCGCCAGCCGGTTGATCACCGCACCGGGCAGCGGCGTCCGCTCGCGCATCGCCAGGATGATGTCGTAATCGGCCAGCGCCGCCACCACCGCCTCGGCATCGCCGAGCGGAGCGCGGAAGAAGGTGAGCTCGGCGCGCGCGCGCAGGGCCTGCCAGTCGATCAGCGATGCCGCGACACCCTGCCAGTCCTCGAGCACCGCGACCTTGACCATGCACGCCTCCCCTGCCCCGCCAGGCCGGCAGGGTGCGGCGGGAATCGTCCGGGCGCAAGGTTGCGCGGCCAATGGCGGGGTGGTGAGATCGCGCCGACGGAGGAGCGCAAATGAGCGAGAAAATTGCTGTCGTCGGCGCCGGCCTGATCGGGCGGGCCTGGGCGATCGTGTTCGCGCGCGCCGGTTTCGACGTGGCGATCTGGGACCGCGACGCGGCGGCGACGGGCGCCGCGCGCGGCTTCATCGCCGAGCGCCTGCCGGAGCTGCGCGCGGCCGGCCTGCTGGATGACGCGCCGGAGGCGGTGCTGGCGCGCATCACGCCCGCCGGGACGCTGGCCGCCTGCCTCGCCGGCGCCGTGCACGTGCAGGAGAACGGGCCGGAGCGGGTGGAGGCGAAGCGGGCGCTGTTCGCCGAGCTCGATGCGCTGGCGCCGCCCGGCATGGTGCTCGCCAGCTCGACGAGCGGGATCCCGGCCAGCGCCTTCACCGAGGGCCTGCGCGGCCGAGGGCGCTGCCTGGTCGCCCACCCGGTCAATCCGCCCTATCTGGTGCCGGTGGTGGAGCTGTGCCCCGCACCCTGGACGGAGGAGGCGGTGGTGGCGCGCACGCGGGCGCTGATGCAGCGCGCCGGCCAGGTGCCGGCGACGGTGAAGCGCGAGGTGGCCGGGTTCGTGCTCAATCGCCTGCAAATCGCGCTGGTCGCCGAGGCGTTCCGCCTGGTGGCCGACGGCGTGGTCTCGCCGGAGGATCTCGACGCCACGGTGAAGCACGGGCTGGGGCTGCGCTGGTCGTTCATGGGCCCGTTCGAGACCATCGACCTCAACGCGCCGGGCGGGGTGGAGGACTACATGGCCCGCTACGGGGCGCTCTACGCCCAGGTGCAGGCCGAGATGACGCCATGCGACATGACGCCGGAGCTGGTGGGCGACGTGCACGCCGCACGGCGGGCCGTGCTGCCGATGACGGAGCACGCCGCCCGCCAGGCATGGCGGGACCGGCGGCTGATGGGTGTGCTGGCGCAGAAGAAGGGCGAGAGGTGAACCCGCAGCCCGCGCCCCCGGCGTGGCGGGCTTAACACCGGCTTGATGATGGCTGCGGTCTTGTGCGGCTCCGATCTGCGCATCGGCTATGGACAGGGGACCGCGCCATCATGCTGCTCCACGCGTTGGACCGGGGAGAAATCCCCGCGATGCAGGCCCGGCACGAGCTGGAGCTGACCATCCTGATGCCGTGCCTGAACGAGGCGCGCACCCTGCCCGCGTGCATCGCCAAGGCGTGGGGTTTTCTCGAGCGCGCCGGCGTGCTGGGCGAGGTGCTCATCGCCGATAACGGCAGCACCGACGGGTCGCAGGATGTGGCGCGGTGCCTCGGCGCGCGGGTGATCGCGGTCGATGAAAAGGGCTATGGCAGCGCGCTGATGGCCGGCATCCGGGCCGCGCGCGGACGCTTCGTGGTGATGGGCGACAGCGACGACAGCTATGATTTCAGCCGGCTCGACCTGTTCCTCGCACGGCTTCGCGAGGGCGCGCAGCTGGTCATGGGCAACCGTTTCGCCGGCGGCATCCAGGCCGGCGCGATGCCGGCCCTGCACCGCTACCTCGGCAACCCGGTGCTGACCGCGGTGGGGCGCATGCTGTTCCGCAGCCCGTGCCGGGATTTCCATTGCGGCCTGCGCGGCTTCGAGCGCGATGCGATTCTCCAGCTCGACCTCATCTCGCCGGGCATGGAGTTCGCCAGCGAAATGGTCGTCCGCGCCACCCTGGCCCGGCTGCGCATTGCCGAGGTGCCGACCTCGCTGGCGCCGGACGGGCGGGATCGCGCGCCGCATCTGCGCAGCTGGCGCGATGGCTGGCGCCATCTGCGCCTGTTGTTCCTGTTCAGCCCGCGCGGCCTGTTCTTCTATCCGGGCGCGTTCCTGTTCGCCGCCGGCCTGCTCGCCATGCTGCGGCTGCTGGCCGGCCCGGTGATGATCGGCCGCGTCGGACTGGACATCAATACGCTGATGTATGCGGCGGCTGCGACGATCATCGGCTGGCAGTCGATGATCTTCTGGGTCTGCGCAACCATCCATGGAACGCGGGAGGGCATCATCCCGCCCAACCCCCTCTTCGAGCGCGCGCTGCGGCGCGTGACGCTGGAGCGCGTGCTGGTGGTCAGCCTGGAGGTGTTCGTGCTCGGCGTACTGATCGCCGTCGCCTCCGTC
>JAGXAV010000290.1 GCA_018971455.1 Rhodospirillales bacterium | reverse complement strand
GATCGCGCTGGCATGCGCGAGGCGGTGCTGAGCCCGGACACCGCCAGCGTGCCGGGCGGCACCATCGGCTATGAGGGCACGGTGGAGGAGGGCTTCCGCCCGGCGGTCAACCGCATCCACTGGACGGGCGATGCCGGCATCGCCGCGTGCCTGGACGACATGGTGGCCTGGGAGCGCTTCATCGACGCCACGCGCGACGATGCGGATGGGCTCTACCGGCGTCTCTCCGCCCCGCAGAGCTTCCGCGACGGCGCGCCGGCCGCCTACGGGTTCGGCCTGGCGCGCACCAGGATGTGCGGCCGGGTGGTGAGCTGCCATGCCGGCGGGCTGCGCGGCTGGCGGAGCTTTCGCATGTATGCGCCGGAGGAGCGCGTCTCCATCGTGGTGCTGTTCAACCACATGGCCGACCCGCGGGCGGCCGCACTCGCGCTGTTCACCGCGTTGCTCGACATGCCGGAGCAGCCGCTGCCGGCCGCTGATCCGACCAGCTGGCCCGGCCTGTACGAGGAACCCGAATCGGCCATTCGCGTGCGCGTCGAGGCGATGGCCGATGGCCGGCTGAACCTGCTCTACGCGCAAGGGCCCGAAGTGCTGACCGCGACGGCGGATGGCGCCTATAGCGGAGCGACGACCCGGCTGGTCCGCGCGGCCGATGGCCTGCGCATGGAGCGCGCCGGCGAGAATCTGAGCGCGCGCCTGCTGGCCTGCACCGGCGGCGCGCCGGCCGATATCGAGGGACGTTTCCTCTCCGCCGAACTCGGCGCGACCCTGACCTGCGGCGCCGCGGGCGGGGTGCTCTATGGCGCGTTCTCGGGCGCGCTCGGCGACGGCACGATGCAGGCATTGCAGCCGCTCGGTCGCGATCTGTGGGCGCTGCCCTGCCCGCGGGCGCTGGACTACTCGGCGCCGGGCGACTGGACGCTGAAATTCGAGCGCGGCGCCGGCGGCCGGGTCACCGGCGTGCAGGTCGGGTGCTGGCTGGCGCGGCGGGTGGCGTTCGCAGCGGCGTAGCGCAACGTCCGATCCGACTGAGCCGCTTCGCGGTCAGTCAGATCGGACCAAGTTGCTCTGGCATTCATGGTTTCCAGAGTACGTTCATCCGACCTGATGATCCCATCAGGTCGGATCGTGCTCTGGCGGCGCCTATCGCGGCGCCGCGGCGGCAATGGCCTGAAGGCAGTCGCTCTCGCGCATTCGCGGCGGCGTGTTGGTATCCACATGGGCGACCTTGGGGCCCGTGCTGTCGCTGTAGAACACCAGATCGACGTGGCAGCCATTGGCGTGGGCGTAGAGCCAGACCTCGGCGTCGCCATCCGGCCGGCGGAGCGCCGGCATGCCGAGCTCGGCCACCACCTGGTCGGGGCGGTTGCCGATCAGGTCGCTGACATGGGCGGGCGGGATCGGCGCCGGCGCCAGGGGCGCGGGCGGCGGTGGCGGCGGGGGCGGCGCCGGCCGGGCGCACCCGGATAGCGCCGCCACGCCGAGCAGCACGGCAAGGCGCAGGCGCATGCCCTGGATCAGGCGGCGGGCTCGGCTGGGCGGGCCGGCTCGGCGCGGGCCGGCTCGGTGATCATTTCGATCCGCCCGGTGATCTGCCCGCCATCCTCGACCTGCAGGCGGCGGCAGCGCGCGGTGCCGAGCACCTTGCCGGTGGCGCGCACGATCAGGTTGCCGCGCGCAGTCAGCGTGCCGTCGATGGTGCCGGCAACCTCGGAGTCCTCCACCTCGACCTCGCCGCGGAACACGCCGCCCTGGGCGACGATCAGCTCGGCGGCGTGGATCATGGTGGATTCGACGGTGCCCTCGACAACCAGGCGCTCGGCATCCTGCACCACGCCCTGCACGCTGATGCCGCGGCCGACCACCAGCATGCGCTTTTCGCTGGGCTGGCGGACGGGCGGCTGCTGGGGGGCCACCGGGCGCGGCTGGGGCATGCCGACCGGGGCCTGCGGGGCGGGGGTAGGAGTGCCGGGAAATGGCGCACGACCCATGGCGGGGGCTTCCTTCGGTGGGGCAGGACGGAACGGGGGCACGCCGAGGCCGTGATCTTCGGCCCGGGGGGAACCGGCCTGGCTTTCAGCATGTGGCGTCGGGCTGCCGATCAGGCTGCCCTGGCTCGGGGGGGCCTCGGGAGCCGGCGGATCGTCGGGTTTGCGGCGTTTGAACACGGGAGATCCGTTGCACTCGGGTGAACGTGACGGGCGCTGGCCTAACACAGCCCCCCAGCGGTCACAACCCGAGGAGGTTCACATCTGCATGCGCCGGCCGCCAGCGGGCGGCGCATGCAGCACATGCACCATGGCGGCGGTGCCGAGCACCGGCACCAGCAGGTTGGCGATCGGAACCAGGCTCGCCGCGCTCATCAGCCCGCCCTGGCCGAGCACCGCGAGGCGGCGGCGGCGGTAGAGGGCGGTGGCGTCGGCCCGGCTCATCCGCCGCATGGCCACGGCCACGAACAGGCCGCGCCCGATCGCCCAGGCCGCGACCAGCCAGCCGAGGACGAGGCCGACCCCCGGCAGCAGCAGCGCCAGGAGAAGGGCTGCGATCTGCAGGCCGAACACACGCAGGCCGAGGGCGATGCCGTCGCCGATCTGCTGGGCGAGCGGTGCGGGGGTGGCCGGCGGCAGGTTGGGGTAGAAGCGCCGCTCGACGGCGGCGGCGATGCGTTCGAGGAACAGCGAGGCGATCAGCCCGGCGACCGGCAGGAACAGCACCAGCGCCAGCAGGGCCGCCCCGGCGCCGCCGAGCAGGGCGGCGAGCCACGCCCACACGGCGTGGCTCGCGAGCCACGCATGCACCCCCCACACGACGCCGATGGTCAATGCGGCGAAGGCGAGGGTGGACCAGATCAGGCTGTGCAGCAGCACGCCGAGGAAGGCGCGGTCGTCGAGTTGTGACAGCGCGCGCAGCGGCGCGGCGAGGATCAGCATGCGGGGCCTCGGTTGCGGGATGGCGGGGGGAATGTTAGGCGCCTCAGATTGACACGGAGTTTCGCCATGGCATCCCCCCGCTACGATATTCTGGGCATCGGCAATGCCATGGTCGACGTGGTCGCGCCAGTCGATCACGCCTTCCTCTCGCGCCACGACATGCATCCCGGCGCCATGGCGCTGATCGACGCGGCGACGGCCGACCGCCTCTATGCCGCCATGCCGCCGGGCCAGGAGAGCTCGGGCGGGTCGGTGGCCAATACCTGCGCCATCGCCGCCGCCCTGGGCGCGCGCGTCGCCTATCTCGGCCGCGTCGCCGACGACCAGCTCGGCGCGGTCTTCGCCCACGACATCCGCGCCGCCGGGGTGCATTTCCCCACCCCGCCCGCGCAAGGCGGCCTGCCCACGGGGCGCTGCCTGGTGCTGGTGACGCCCGACGGGCAGCGCACGATGAACACCTTCCTCGGCGCCTGCACGGGCTTCGGCGAGGCGGATGTGGACACCGCCCTGGTGGCCGACTCGGCGGTCACCTACCTCGAGGGCTACCTGTTCGATCCGCCGGCCGCCCCGGCCGCCTTCCGGCGGGCCGCCGAGGCCGCGCATTCGGCCGGGCGGCAGGTCGCGCTGTCGCTGTCGGACGCCTTCTGCGTCGATCGCCACCGCACGGCCTTCCGCGAACTGGTGCGCGGGCATGTGGACATCCTGTTCGCCAACGAGACGGAGATCTGCAGCCTCTACGAGACCAATGGCTTCGAGGAGGCCGCGGCCCTGGCGCGCGGCGAGGTGAGCCTGGCCGCGCTGACCCGCAGCGAAGCCGGCAGCGTGGTGCTGCGCGGGCCCGAGACGGTGGCGGTGCCGGCCGTCCCG
>JAGXAV010000289.1 GCA_018971455.1 Rhodospirillales bacterium | reverse complement strand
GCCCACGAACAGGGTGATGGCGATGATGATCCAGAGCACCATGGTGTTCAGATCGATCATGCCCTGCTTGACCGGGCTGTACGCCGCCTGAAGCCCGATCTCCCACGGATGCGGCTGGCCGAGCACCGGCTCCGCGGGCAGGGCGACGCCGCCGGAGGTCAGCTTCAGCATCGTCGGCGCGGCACCCGCCGCCAAAGCGGGGGCGGCGGCGAGCAGCGCCGGCAGGGCCAGCAGGCCGGCGGCAAACCGGCGGGACACGTGGATCGGCCTTCTCATTCCGAGCTTCCATTTCCCCAAAGGCGACAGGACGGCATCCGCGCGGACGAACCCAGGCGGAGAACCACCGCGCCGGAGAGTGGCGTAGCGAAGCCGGCCGGCCAGATCAAGCGCCCGATGACGCCGATTACAGGATGAAGCGGCTGAGATCGCCCCTCTCGGCCAGCGGCGCCACCCGCTCGCGCACATAAGCCGCGTCCACCACGATGTCCTGGCCCGCCCGGTCGGCGGCGGAGAAGCTGATCTCCTCCAAAAGTCGCTCCAGCACCGTATGCAGCCGGCGGGCGCCGATATTCTCCACCCGCTCGTTGATGTCCGCCGCCAGCCCGGCCAGCGCCTGGACGGCCGACTCGTCGAATTCGAGGGTGAAACCCTCGGTCGCCAGCAGCGCCTCGTACTGCTTGAGCAGGCTGTGCTCGGGCTCGGTCAGGATGCGTGCCAGATCGTCGCGCGACAGGCCCGCGAGCTCGACGCGGATGGGCAGACGCCCCTGCAATTCGGGCAGCAGATCGGACGGCTTGGCGAGGTGGAAGGCCCCCGAGGCGATGAACAGGATGTGGTCGGTCTTCACCGGCCCGTATTTCGTGGTCACCGTGGTGCCCTCGATGATCGGCAGCAGATCGCGCTGCACCCCCTCGCGCGAGACGTCCCCGCCGCGGAACCCGCCCTCTCCGGTGCGCGCGCAGACCTTGTCGATCTCGTCGAGGAAGACGATGCCGTTGGCCTCGGCATGGGCCACCGCCTCGCGGGCCAGATGCTCCGCATCGACCAGCTTGTCGGCCTCCTCGCGCTCCAGTGCCGCGCGCGCGGCCGCCACTGTCATCTTGCGCAGCGCCTGCGGCCGGCCGAACATGCCCTTCATCATCTCGCCGAGATTGATCGCCTGCCCCGGCGGCATGCCGGGGATGTCGATCTGGCCGATCGGCGTGCCGGGCGCCTCGGCCAGGCTCACCTCGACCTCCTTGTCCTCGAAATCGCCGGCGCGCAGCATGTGGCGGAACTTGCTGCGGGTGTCGGCCGCCGCATGCTCGCCGCACAGGGCGGTGATCAGCCGCTCCTCGGCCGCCGCCTCGGCGCGCGCCCGCACCTCCCGCCGTCCGGCCTCGCGCAGCATGCCGATGCTGATCTCGACCAGGTCCCGCACGATGCTCTCCACATCGCGCCCGACATAGCCGACCTCGGTGAACTTGGTCGCCTCCACCTTGAGGAAGGGGGCCTGCGCCAGCCTGGCCAGCCGGCGCGCGATCTCCGTCTTGCCGCAGCCGGTCGGGCCGATCATCAGGATGTTCTTGGGCACCACCTCCTCGCGCATCGCGGCGGGAAGGTTCTGCCGGCGCCAGCGGTTGCGCAGCGCGATCGCCACGGCGCGCTTGGCGTCGCCCTGGCCGACAATGAAACGGTCGAGCTCGCTCACGATCTCGCGCGGCGAGTAGGTCGGAACCTGCATGGGGATATCCTTACGAGATCGTCTCGACGATCACGTTGTGGTTGGTATAGACGCAGATGTCGCCGGCGATCTTCATGGCCCGCCGGGCGATCTCCTCGGCCGAGAACCCGGCCACGCCGATCAGGGCGCGGGCGGCGGACAGCGCGTAATTGCCGCCCGAGCCGATGGCGATGATGCCGTCATCGGGCTCCAGCACGTCGCCATTGCCGGTCAGCGTGAAGGACCGCTCGCGATCGGCGACCGCCATCATCGCCTCCAGCCGCCGCAGGTAGCGGTCGGTCCGCCAGTCCTTGGCCAGCTCCACGCAGGCGCGTTCGAGCTGGCCCGGAAAGCGCTCGAGCTTGGCCTCCAGCCGCTCGAGCAGGGTGAAGGCATCGGCGGTGGCGCCGGCGAACCCGGCCAGCACCCCGCCATCGGCGCCGATGCGGCGGACCTTGCGGGCATTGCCCTTGATGACGGTCTGCCCAAGGCTGACCTGGCCGTCTCCGGCCATCGCCACCCGGCCATCGGCGCGCACGCACAGGATGGTGGTGCCGTGCCAGCCGACCGGATCGTAGGGGGTATTTTGGGGTGTATTGTGCATGACGCCGCTAGATGGCGTGCCACCCCCCCCTGTGACAAGAGCGCCAGAGCAGGCATGCTGCCGGCTCGGGGCGAGCCCGCGACTCGCCGGAGGGAGGAAAACAAATGTCAACAACCCAAGCTCAGGCGCCCGGAGCGGCCGCCATCCTGGCCCGGCTCGATCGCCTGCCGGCCACCAGGCATATCTGGATGCTGGTCACCCTGCTGTCGCTCGGCGGCATGTTCGAGTTCTACGACCTGTTCATGACCGCCTACGTCATCCCGGGCCTGATGAAGGGCGGGCTGCTGGCCACCGCCAAGCTCAGCATCTTCGCCGGCCCCGCCCTGTTCGTCGCCGCCACCTTCTTCGGCCTGTTCATCGGCACCTTCGTCTTCGGCTTCGTCGCCGACAAATACGGCCGACGCGCCATCTTCACCTTCTCCATGCTGTGGTACTGCGCGGCCACCCTGATCATGGCCTTCCAGACCACGGGCCTCGAGGTCTCGCTGTGGCGGCTGATCGCCGGCATCGGCATCGGCGTCGAGCTGGTCACCATCGACACCTACCTCTCCGAGCTGGTGCCCAAGCATGTCCGCGGCCGCGCCTTCGCCTTCAACCAGGCGGTGCAGTTCGCCGTGGTGCCCATCGTCGCCTTCATCTCCTACAAGCTGGTGCCGAGCGCCCCGTTCGGCTGGGATGGCTGGCGCTGGGTGGTGGTGATCGGCTCGATCGGCGCGCTGTTCGTGTGGTTCCTGCGCCGCGGCATCCCGGAGAGCCCGCGCTGGCTGATCAACCAGGGCCGCCTCGCCGAGGCCGACGCCATCACCACCGCCATCGAGACCAGCGTGCGCGCCGATCTCGGCGGTGCCGCCCTGCCGCCCGTGGCGGCCCACGAGGTCGAGCGCGCCGAGCCGCAGGGCAGCCTGGGCGAGATCTTCGAAGGCCCCTACCGCACCCGCACCGTCATGCTCATGGTCTTCCAGTTCTTCCAGACCTTCGGCTTCTACGGTTTCGCCGCCTGGGTGCCGACGCTGATCGCCCAGCAGACGGGCATCAACCTTGGCGGCAGCCTGCTCTATGCCTTCATCATCGCCATCGCCAACCCGTTCGGCCCGCTGCTGGCCATGAGCTTCGCCGACAAGTTCGAGCGCAAATGGCAGCTGGTGGGGGCCGCCATCTGCATCGGCGTCTTCGGCCTGGTGTTCTCCGCCCAGAAATCGCTCGAATTGCTGGTGGTGTTCGGCGTGCTCATCACGCTGTCCAACAACGTGCTGTCGTACTCGTTCCACAACTACCAGAGCGAGCTGTTCCCGACCCGCGTGCGCGCCCGCGCCATCGGCTTCACCTACTCGTTCAGCCGCATCAGCACGGTGTTCGCCAGCTTCATCATCGGCTTCTTCCTGCAGAAGGCCGGCACCACGGGCGTCTTCGGCCTGATCGCCTTCGCCATGCTGATGGTGGTGCTCTCCATCGGCATCTTCGGCCCCCGCACCCGCGACCTCCAGCTGGAGCAGATC
>JAGXAV010000288.1 GCA_018971455.1 Rhodospirillales bacterium | reverse complement strand
TGAACTCCAGCACCACAATGCCGCGCGGCGTGACCAGCACGGCGTCGATCCTCCGGCCGAGGCGGCGCAGGTTGAACTCCAGCAGCAGGTCCCACCCGGCCGCTTCCGGCCAATCGGCCAGCGCCTCGCGCAGGCAGGCGAGGGAGACCGACCATGCACGCAATTGCTGGGCCTCGTTGCGGCGGAAGCGCTGCATATCATCGTGTGCGAGACGGTGAAGAAGGGCCGTGGAATCGCTGGCGAGGAAGGTGCTGACCTGCATGCGGCGGAGATGATGCATCGAATCCGTATCAAACCCAAGCGCGCCGCCTCACGAACCCGCGGGTTGACGGCGCAGGAGATGGCCTTGCAGACTCGGCCTGCCGCGGCGTGCGTCGCGTGCCCGCAAGGAGGCCTGGGTGGCGACGATTTCCTGGAATGCCGCCACATCGGCCGATTGGGCGGTGGTGGCCGATTGGGCGGGTGGCGTCCTGCCCGGCACCGCGGATACCGCCCTGCTTGCCTCGACCGGCGCCTATCCGGTGACCATCGCCAGCACGGAGAGCTTCGCGATCGGCGCGCTTGCCCAGCAGAGCGGCCGGCTCAGCCTGCTCGGCGTGCTGGACATCGCGACCGCCTCCACCATCGCGGCCGGCGCGGTACTGGATGGCGGCGGCACGTTCCTCCAGACCGGCATGCTGCAAGGTGCGGGCGGGCTGACCAATTCCGGCCTGGTCATCGCGGACTCATCGGGCAACACCCTGATGATCTCCACAGCGACGTTCACCAATCAGGGCACGCTGAGCGCTGCCAACCAGGCGATTGCCTATATCTACGCCGGCACCCTCACCAATTTCTCCGCCGGCACGCTCACCGGCGGCAGCTATGTGGTGAGCGGATCGGGCGCTGCGATCAATCTCTTCGATCCCAGCGGCGCGAGCGCCGAAATCGTCACCGACGCCGCCGCCATCACGCTCGATGGCCCGGGTGCCGCCTTCATCGGGTTCAAGACGGTTGGCACCAGCACGAGCTCCGCGAGTCTCGAGGCCTCGCTGACCAGCATCGCCGCCGGTGGCGTGCTGGCGGTTCTGGGCGGACGGGATTACAGCACGACGAACGCGCTCGGCATCGCAGGCGCGCTGCAGCTTGCCGGCGGCACCGTCGCGGCCGGCGGGCTCACCCTGGCGAGCGGCGGGCGCATCGAGGGCTACGGCACCATTGCCACGACCATCGCCAATGGCGGCCTCGTCGACGCGCATGGGGGCGTGCTTGATCTGGCGGCCGGGTTGTCGGGTGCGGGGGCGTTGCAGGTCGACGCCAATGCCTTCCTGGCACTGGCGGGCGCGATCGGCCAGCCGATCCTCGACAATGGCACGGTGCAGGCGGTGAGCGGCACGCTCAGCCTGTCCGGCACGATCACCGGCAGCGGCGGCTTCCTGGTGCAGGGCGGCAGCGCGGGCGCGGTGACAACGCTCGATCTGGCAAGTGCCGTCTCCGGTGCGGTCGCGTTCAACGGCGCCTACGGCGCGCTGCGGCTGGAAAGCCCCGCCGGCTTCTCGGGCGCCATCATCGGCTTCGGCACCGGCGACACGATCGAGCTGGTCGGCGCGGTGGCGACCGGGGCGACGTTGAGTGGTGGCACGCTGAGCATACTCAACGGGTCGAGCACCATCGATACGCTGAGCCTGTCGGGCAATTATGCTGGTGCGAGCTTCACCGCCGCCACCAGTGGCGGCGTTGCCATGATCACGGCGAGCGGCATCGCCCCGCGCGACTACGTGCTCGAAGGACCGTCCTGGCACAGCAAGACCATCACCTGGAGCCTCGCCACCACGACCTACGCGGGCGACACCGCGAATGCCTTCAGCAGCACGATCGATCCGGCGGCGCAATCGGCCTATGTCAGCGTCATTGAGCAGGCGCTGGGCATCTGGTCGAGCTACTCGGGCATCACCTTCGTGCAGCAGGCCGATGCGACGACGGTGGCCGGCGCGGCCGACATCCGCATCGGCTGGGGCGACCTCATCAGCTCGGGCGGCGAGATCGGCCAATCGGCCTATTCCTATCTCGGCGACCAGATGCAGACCGATTCGATCGTGCGCCTGGAGGATCCGGCACAGGTCGCCCTGGTCGCCAGCCCGACGGTGACCGGCGGCTACACCTATTCCGGCTACAGCAGCACGCTCTACCAGGTCGCGGTGCATGAGCTCGGGCACGCGCTCGGCCTCGGCCATTCGACCGACCCGAACGCCGTCATGTACCCGACGGCCCAGGGCGTCACCAACCAGGCGCCCGATGCCAGCGACATTGCCGGCATCCAGGCGCTCTACGCCGCCGTCAGCTGCTATGCCGCGGGGACGGCGATCCTCACCGCCTCCGGCGAGGTTGCGGTGGAGGCGTTGCGGGTGGGTGACCGTGTTGCGGGCCTGGATGCGGGCGCGCTGCTGCGCGTGCGCTGGATCGGGCGGCGGCGTCTCGACCCCTCGCGCCATGCCCGCCCGCAGGACGTTCAGCCGATCACCGTGCAGGCCGGCGCCTTCGCTCCGGGCATGCCCCGCCGCGATCTGCGGCTGAGCCCGGATCACGCCGTGTTCGTCGATGGCGTGCTGGTGCCGGTTCGCTATCTGGTGAACGGCGCCACGATCCGCCGCGAGACGGTGCGCGACGTGACCTATTTCCACGTCGAGCTGGAAGATGCGGCGGGGCGGATCGTGCACGACGTTCTGCTCGCCGAGGGAATGCCGGCCGAGAGCTTTCTGGACACCGGCGCGCGCGCGGCCTTCGGCGGCGCCGCCACGCAGCTGCATCCGGATTTCGCCGCCCGGCTGTGGGATCGCGCCGCCTGCGCGCCGCTGCATGTCGGCGGCCCCAGGGTCGCGGCGATCCGTCACGCGGTCCTGGCGCGCGCCGACCTGCTCGGCTTCGGCCGCGATCGGAACCCGGCCCTCGAAGCCGAGATCGACGGGCGGGTCTTCCCGCCGGCCGCGCAGGCCGGCCTGCGCTATATGTTCGCGCTGCCGGCGGGCAGGGCGGTGCTGCGCAGCCGCACCGCAATTCCGGCCGAGAACGGGGCAACCGACACCGATACGCGCTGCCTCGGCGTGGCCGTCGCCGCCCTTGCGATCGACGGCCGGGGGCTCGACCTCGACGACCCGTGCCTCGGCGCGGGGATTTTCCCGATCGAGCATGCCGGGGACAGCGCCTGGCGATGGACCGACGGGGCCGCCGTGCTGCACCTGACAGCGCCCGCACGGCTGGAGGTGACGCTGGCGGCCACTCTGCCCTATTGGGTGCCGCGCGGGTCGGAACGGCGCGGGCCGCAGCCACGGCGGTCTCTGCTATAAGGCGTCCGTGCGCTCCCTTCGCTCCCGGCTCTCCGCGCTCTGGCTGCTCTCGCTGGTGGCGGTCGTCGCACTCGGCTTTCTGCTGGTCGGGCTCTACCGGCAATCCACCGAGGCCCTGGCCGACCGTGGGGCCACGCTGGCGAGCGAGTCCTGCCGTGCCATCGCCGACCGCTACGGCTATTACGCGGCCGGTTGGGCGGGGCCGGCGCCGGTCGCCGACAGCGCGCAGAATGCCGCTCTGCGCGCCGATCTCACCGCTGTCGCGCGGTTCGCGCTGGCCGATCGCCCGGGTCTGGCCGGCGGGTTCTGGCGCCAGGGCGGCGGGCTGATCGCCACCACCGCCCCGCTGACCGCGACCCTGACCGCCGCCATCGCCAGCCAGGCGCAGGCCTCGCTGACCGACAGCGCGGGGCAGAGCGGCCTCGTCACGCAGGGGCCATCCTCCATCGTTCTTCGCACCTGCGCGCTGTCCGGCCCGGTGGCG
>JAGXAV010000287.1 GCA_018971455.1 Rhodospirillales bacterium | reverse complement strand
CGTGTGCCAGCCATCCTCCTGCTCGAAGCTGATGACATTGCGCGCGCCGTCGCCACCGCCCAGCACGCCGCGGGGCGCGAAGCGGGCGCGTTCGGCAAACACGAAGGCCTCGGCCGCGGCGTCGCGCAGCTCGATCTCGTAGATCGCGCCCAGCCCGCCGCGCTGCCTGCCGGCCCCGCCGGAGCCGGGGCGCAGCGCCCATTGGGTGAAGCGGATCGGGTACGCGGCCTCCATGATCTCCACCGGCGGGATGATGGCGGTGGCAATCGGCGGGTTGCCGTGGCTTAGCCCGTCGCCTTCCGGGTTGCCGCCATGCCCGCCGCCGAAGAAGGAGAACATCACCCAGCGCTGCCCGCCATCCCGCCGCCCGGCGATGGAGAGGGCGTTGATGGTGCCGTAGGCGTTGGCGCAGGCGGCCTCGGGACGGATGCGCGCGAAGGCGGAGAAGATGACATCGATGATGCGCAGGATGGTCTCGGTGTAGCCGCCCACCGGGCGCGGGCGCTCGGCGTCGAGCAGCGAGCCGGGCGGCAGGATGATGGTGATCGGGTCGAGCACGCCGGAATTGGCGGCGACCTCGGGGAAGAGGTGCTTGAGCGCCACGTAGATGCTGGCCTCCGTGGTGGCGCGGCTGATGTTCACCGGCCCCTCGCAGGCGGCCGCCGAGCCGGTGAAATCGAGCGTCATCCGGGCACCCTCGACGCGCACCTTGCAGGCGATGCGCAGGGGCGTGTCGGTGCGCCCGTCATTGTCGAGGAAGTCTTCCTCCTCCCAGGTGCCGTCGGGCAAGGCCGCGATTTCGGCGCGGATCTGGCGGGCGGCACGCGCGGTCAGCTCGCCGAGGGCGGTCGCGATGGTGGCGGCACTGTATTCGCCGATCAGGGCCGCGATGCGCGCGGCGCCGAGATCGAGCGCGGCAAGCTGGGCGTTGAGGTCGCCGAACGCGCTCATCGGCAGGCGCGAGGCGGCGAGCACGATGTCGAGAATATCGGCATCGAGCACGCCCGCCGCGACCAGCCGGACCGGCGGGATCAGCACGCCTTCCTGGAAATACTCGGTGGCGGCAGGATTGTAGTTGCCCGGCACCGCGCCGCCGACATCGTGCCAATGCCCGACGCTGGCGAGCCAGCAGAAGATCTTTCCATCGACGAAGCACGGGCGCACCAGGCGCATGTCGGAGAGATGCGTGCCGCCGAGATAGGGATCGTTGAAGATATAGACATCGCCGTCCAGAGGCGCGCGGGCGCCGGTGAATTTCTCGATCACCGCGCGCACGCCATGGGCCATGACGCCGACGAAGATCGGCAGGCCCGATTTGCCCTGGATCAGCGTGGCGCCGGTCCGCGCGTCGTAGATGCCGTGGCAGGCGTCATGCGCCTCGGCGATGGTGGGGTTGAAGGCGGCGCGGAACAGCGTTGCGTCCATCTCGTCGGCAATCTGCTCGAGCCGGCCCTTGAGGATGGCCAGCGTGACCGCATCGAGGCTCATGGCGCCTCCTCGTAGCGGCGGCCATCCGCCAGCATGCCGGCGGTGCCGAGCAGCGCGTTGAGGCCGTCGAAATCGAACATGCGCTCGCGGAACGGCGCGGTCGTGCCGTGCGCCTTGAGGCTGGCAAAGAAATCGCGCATCGCAAAGGCCAGCGCGCGCACCAGCCCACCGGGGAAGATGACGAGGCGGTAGCCGAGCGCGCCCAGCCCCGCCACGTCGGCGAGCGGCGTGCGCCCGCCCTCGACCATGTTGGCCAGAAGCGGCGTGCGGGCGGCGAAGCGGGCGGTGATCGCCTGCATCTGCTCCCTGCTCTCCGGCGCCTCGATGAACAGGATGTCGGCACCGGCGGCCAGATAGGCCTCGGCGCGGTCCATCGCGGCACCCAGCCCCTCGACGGCGATGGCGTCCGTGCGCGCCATGATCAGCGCGCTGTCGCGCGCATCGACGGCCGCGCGGATCTTGCCCGCCATCGCGGCCGCGCCGATCAGCCGCTTCTCGGCCAGATGCCCGCAGCGCTTGGGGAAATCCTGGTCCTCCAGCTGGATCACGCTGGCGCCGGCGCGCTCGAGCACGCGCACGCTGCGCTGGGCGTTCAGCGCGTTGCCGAAGCCGGTATCGGCATCGACGATGACCGGCAGCGCCACCCGCTCGCGGATGCGCGCCAGCGTGTCGGCGAGTTCGCTCAGCGAGACCAGGCCGATATCCGGCCGCCCGAGGGCGGTGTAGGCCACCGAGGCGCCGGAGAGGTAGAGGGCCTCGAACCCGGCCTGTTCGGCCAGGGCCGCCGACAGCGCGTCGAACACGCCCGGGGCGAGCAGCGGGGGGGCGGCGGCATCCAGCCGCGTCTTCAGCGCCTGCATCGGTGGGGTCCTGAAGTTGTCCTATGGTTAAGACATCCGTAGGGTGGCAATGTCAATTACGGGCGGGATCGGAAAGGGAGAGAGCGATGGGCGCGCCGCGTACCATGTTCGCCAGGATATGGGACAGCCACGTCGTCGCCACCGCGCCGGACGGCACCGACCTGCTGTGGATCGATCGCCATCTGGTCCATGAGGGCAGCTTTCACGGCTTCGCCATGCTCGACCAGGCCGGTCGCGCCGTGCGCCGGCCGGACCTCACCTTCGCGGTGGCCGACCATTACGTGCCGAGCCATGCCCGCAGCCTGCCGATCGCCGACCCCGAGGCGGCCGCCTTGGTGGCGCGCCTGCGGGCCAACGCGGCGCGGCACGCCATCGCCCATTTTGGCCTCGACGATCCGCGCCAGGGCATCGTGCATGTGGTCGGCCCCGAGCAGGGGCTGACCCTGCCGGGGCTGACGCTGGTCTGCGGTGACAGCCATACCTCGACGCATGGCGCCTTCGGTGCACTCGCCTTCGGCATCGGCGCCTCGGAGGTGGCCCATGTGCTGGCGACCCAGGCGCTGTGGCAGCGCCGGCCGAAGACGCTGCGCATCACGCTGGACGGCCGGCTGGCGCCACACGTCGCGGCCAAGGATGTCATCCTCGCGGTGATCGGGCGCATCGGCGCGGCCGGGGCGGTGGGCCACGTCATCGAATATGCCGGTGCTGCGATCCGCGCGCTCGGCATGGAAGGGCGGATGACGATCTGCAACATGTCCATCGAGGCCGGCGGGCGGGCCGGCATGATCGCGCCGGACGACACCACGCTGCAATGGCTGGCCGGCCGCCCGAGCGCGCCGCGCGGTGCGGACTGGGCGGCGGCGGTGGCGGCGTGGCGGGCGCTGCCGGGCGATGAGGAGGCGGTCTTCGACCGCGAGGTGGCGCTCGACGCCGGGGCCATCGCGCCGACGCTGACCTGGGGCACCAGCCCGCAGACCGCCGTGCCGGTTGACGCGCGCGTGCCGGACCCGAGCCTGGCGGGCGACGCGGCGGCGCGCGACAGCATTGCCGAGCAGCTGGCCTATATGGGCCTGCAACCCGGGGCGGCGCTGATCGGCACCGGGATCGACCGGGTGTTCATCGGCAGCTGCACCAATGGGCGGCTGGAGGATCTGCGCGCCGCCGCTGCCGTGCTGCGCGGGCGGCGGGCGGCGGTGCCCGGGCTGGTGGTGCCGGGCTCGGTCGCAATCCGTCGCGCCGCCGAGGCGGAGGGGCTGGACCGCGTGTTCACCGAAGCCGGGCTGGCGTGGGGCGAGCCGGGATGCTCGATGTGCGTCGGCATGAACGGCGATCTGGTGGCGCCGGGCGAACGCTGCGCCTCGACCTCGAACCGCAATTTCCGCGGCCGCCAGGGGCCGGGGGCGCGCACCCACCTGATGTCGCCGGCGATGGTGGCCGCCGCCGCGGTGGCCGGCGCCATCGCGGATGTGCGGGA
>JAGXAV010000286.1 GCA_018971455.1 Rhodospirillales bacterium | reverse complement strand
ATCCGCCGCCGCCCGGCCAGGCTGGCCAGCTCCACCTCCGCGTCGAGGGCCAGCAGGCACGGGATGCCGTCCGCCGCCGGGCTGGCGTTGCAGACATTGCCGGCCAATGTCGCGACATTCTGGATCTGCACGCCGCCGACCTGGCGGGCGGCGTGGCGCAGCCCGTCGAACAAGGGCGGCAGATCGGCGGCGATCACGTCGCTCCATGTCGCCAGGCACGGAATCCGCCAGCCATCCTCCTGCCGCTCGATCCGGCGCAGCGCGGGCAGGGCGGTGATGTCGAGCAGATCCTCCGCCGGCGCGGGCATCAGCCGCGCCGGGAAATGGTCGGTGGCGCCGGCCAGCACCGTCAGCCGCCGTGCCGCCAGGGCGGCCAGCGCGTCATCGAGGCTGGTGGGTCGGACGTAGCAGCCCATCGCGCCGCTCCAGATCGTTCGCATACATATGATCGACCAGCCTGCGCGCCGGAGTCAATCGAGGCCCGGCACATTTGACGGCGCGGTCCGCCGGCGATAGCACCCCGCCATGGCCGACCCGACGCTTCTGGACGACGACGAACCTTCGCCGGTTCGCATGGCGCATGCCCGCGGGGCCTCGCCCTTTTTCATCACTTGCGACCATGCCGGCCGCCGCGTGCCCCGCCGACTGGGCGACCTCGGCGTGGCGGCCGCGGACATGGACCGCCATATCGCCTGGGACCCCGGCGCCTGGCCGGTCGCGCTGCATCTCGGCCAAGCCCTGGACGCCTTCACCATCGGCCAGGAATATTCCCGCCTGGTGATCGACAGCAATCGCGCGCCGGGTGTCGCCAGCTCGATCCCCGAGATCAGCGAGAGCACGCCGATCCCCGGGAATATCGGTCTCGATGCCGCCGCGCGCGCCGCCCGCGAAGGGGCGATCCTGCGCCCCTACCACGATGCCATCGGCGCGGCGCTCGACGCCCGCGCCGGCCGCGCGACCGTTCTGGTGGCGATGCACAGCTTCACCCCGGTCTTCAAGGGTGTGGCGCGCCCGTGGCATGCCGGCGTGCTGTTCAACCGCAATCCCCGCTTCGCCCGGCTGGTGCTCGCGCTGCTGCGTGAGGAGCCCGGGCTCGTGGTCGGCGAGAACGAGCCCTACGCGGTCTCCGACCTGACCGACTACACGGTGCCGCTGCATGCCGAGCGCCGCGGCCTGCCCTATGTGGAACTCGAAATCCGCCAGGACCTGATCGCCGATGCGGCCGGCCAGCGCGCCTGGGCGGATCGTTTCATCCGCATCCTGCCGGCAGCCTGGCAGGCATTCCAGGCAGCCGCATAAACCCGAGCCCGGACAGGCTTGCGCCCGGACAAGCCTACTCAATATAGCCGGCGGCGCCGACCAGCGCGGCCAGGCCCGCTGCCATCCCGCGCAGGCTCGCCTTCGGCTCGACGTCGACCCATTCCTCCAGCGAATGCGCGCGCCCGCCGCTGCCGCCGGAGCCGATCTTGATCGCCGGAATCCCCAGGCTCATGGCGATGTTGGCGTCGGTCGAGGAATATTCGTGGCGCGGCGTGAAGCCGTGCGCGGCGATCGCGGCACTCGCCCCGCGCACCAGCGGGTGGTCCGCCGCCGTCGCACCCGCCGGCCGGTCGCCGAGCAGCCGCAGCTCGGCGGCGATGGCGCCGTTGGCGGTGCGGCGCGCCCTGTTCTCGGCGGCCACCGCCTCATCGACGAGGCCGCGGAAATGCCGCTCCAGCCGCGCCAGCTCCTCGGCCGATTGCGAGCGCAGATCGACATCCATCCAGACTTCGTTGGGAATGGCGTTGATCGAGGTGCCGCCGCCGGCGACGGTTGCGGCATAGGTCGTGCGCGGCCTGGCCGGCACCTCGGTGCGGGACAGCGCCAGCATCGCATGCGCCATGGCGTACATCGGATTGACGATGCCGTGGGCGCCGAAGCTGTGCCCGCCCGGCCCGCGGAAGAACACCCGCAGCCGCTTGGAACCGATGCCCCCGATGGCGATGCTCTCCATCTCCGGGCTGTCCACCGTGATGAAGGTCTTGATCCGCTCGCGGTACTTTCCCTCGCCGAACAGGTGGCGCATGCCGCGCAGATCGCCCAGCCCTTCCTCGCCGACATCGCCGACGAACAGGATGTCGTCGCGGGTGCGGATGGCGGCCGCGTCGAGCGCGCGGATAAAGGCGAGCAGCACGGCGAGCCCGCGCGTGTCGTCGCCGATGCCCGGCGCGAACAGCTTCGTCCCCTCCCGCCGCACGGTGACGTCGGTGCCGGCGGGAAACACAGTATCCAGATGGGCCGCCACCACCAGCAGCCCGCCATTGCCGGCGCCGCGCCGCAGCCCCATCACGTTGCCGCCGGCGTCGCGCTCCACATCCTCGAGCCCGTGCGCGCGCAGCATTTCGAGATAGGCGGCCGCGCGGGTCTCTTCGCCGAAGGGCGGGGAGGGGATTTCGGTCAGCGTCACGATATCGGCCACCATCCGCTCGTGCCCGGCGGACAGGCTGGCCGTGGCCATGGTCCAGGCGGGGCTGTTCATCAGCGCGGCAAGGGCCGCTTGGGCGTCGTCCATGGTGGCGTTCTCCGGCGAGGTGGCGGGCCATTAGGTGGGCGGCGTCGCGCGCTGTCGAGGGGCGTTGCTTTCCCCCCCGCCGGCCCGGTGCTATAGGCGCGCGCCCCAACCTGTAAGCCGATCCCATGACCGACGACCCGCCCCCCAATCCGGCCCTGCTGCCCGCCGGCCTGCGCGACCTGCTGCCGGCCGAGGCGGAGACCGAGGCCGCCTCGGTGGAAGCGCTGATGGGCGCCTTCGCCGCGCATGGCTACCAGCGCGTCAAGCCGCCCCTGCTCGAGTTCGAGGATTCGCTGCTCGCCGGATCGGGGGCCGCCATGGGCGACCAGACCTTCCGGCTGATGGATGCCGACACGCGGCGCATGATGGGCCTGCGCGCGGACATGACACCGCAGGTCGCCCGCATCGCCACCACCCGCCTGGCCAGTGCGGCCCGTCCGCTGCGCCTGTCCTATGCCGGACAATGCCTGCGCGTGCAGGCCGGCCAGCTGGCGCCGGACCGCCAGATCGCCCAGGCCGGCATCGAGCTGATCGGCGCCGACAGCCCGGAGGCCGACGCCGAAATCGTGCTGGTCGCCGCCGAGGCGCTGCATGCCGTCGGGCTCGCCCGGCTCAGCTTCGACCTCACCCTGCCCACGCTGGTGCCGATGCTGCTCGACGAGGCAGGCATCCCCGCCGAGGCGCGCGCCCCGCTCGCCCGCGCGCTGGACCGCAAGGACGCCGCCGCCGTCACCGCCCGCGGCGGCGTGCTGGCCGCAACCCTGACCGAGCTGCTGCTCGCCGCCGGGCCCGCCGCGCGCGCCCTCGCCACGCTGGATTCGGCGACCCTCAGCCCCGGCGCCCGCGCCCTTGCCGGCCGGCTCGCCGCCACCGTCGCCGCCATCCACGCCCGCGCGCCGGCGCTCAAGCTGACCATCGACCCGGTGGAGTTCCGCGGCCTGCGCTATCACACCGGCGTCTGCATGACGGTCTATGCCCCCGGCCGCCATGAGGAGCTGGGGCGCGGCGGCCGCTATATTTGCGGCGAGCGCGAACCGGCGACCGGCATCACACTCTATCCGGACGCGGTGCTGCGTGCGGCACCCGCCCGGCCGGCCCGGCCGCGCGTCTATCTGCCGCCGGGCAGCGACCCGGTCCGCGCCGCCGCGCTCCGCGCCGAGGGCTACGCCACCGTCGAGGGCTTTCCCGATGCCGGCGTGCCCGCCCACGAGGCGGCCCGGCTGGGCTGCCGCCACATGCTGTCGGGCGACGATCTCGTGCCCATCAAACCGG
>JAGXAV010000285.1 GCA_018971455.1 Rhodospirillales bacterium | reverse complement strand
GAGGCCTTCATCACCGCGCTGCCGGGCTGCGACGTCGTCGTGCTGTCGGACTACGCCAAGGGCGTGCTGAGCGACACCGTGCTGGCCGGCGCCATCGCCGCCGCGCGCGAGGCCGGGCGGCCGGTGGTGGTCGATCCCAAGCGCGCCGATTTCGCGGCCTATGCCGGCGCCAGCGTGCTGACGCCCAATGCGCTGGAGGTGGCCCGCGCCACCGGGATTGCCGCGGCCGACGATGCCGGGGCGGCCGCCGCCGGCCTGGCGGCGCGGGCACGGGCCGCGGCCGACGCCGTGCTGGTCAAACGCTCCGAGAAGGGCCTGACCCTGGTCGCCGCCGGGCGTGACGCTCTGCATATCCCGACGCGGGCGCAGGAAGTGGCCGACGTTTCCGGGGCCGGCGACACGCTGGTGACCGCCTTCGCGCTGGCGCTGGGCGCCGGGGCGGGGCTGGCGGAGGCCGCGGCGCTGGCCAACCTCGCCGCCGGCATCGCCGTCGGCAAGCCCGGCACCGCCACGGTGAGCCATGGCGAGCTGTACGAGGCGCTGCACCGCCATGAGCTGCTGGCGATCGATGCCAAGGTGGCCGAGCTTGACGCCGCCCTCGCCCGCATCGCCGCGTGGCGGGCGGCGGGGCTAACCATCGGCTTCACCAATGGCTGCTTCGACCTCATCCATCCCGGCCATGTCCGCCTGCTGGCGGCGGCGCGGGCGGCCTGCGACCGGCTGGTGGTGGGGCTCAATTCCGACGCCTCGGTGCGCCGGCTGAAG
The DNA here is from genome assembly GCA_018971455.1 of Rhodospirillales bacterium. Classification (GTDB taxonomy): domain Bacteria; phylum Pseudomonadota; class Alphaproteobacteria; order Acetobacterales; family Acetobacteraceae; genus REEB85. The sequence continues at coordinate 3,069 of JAGXAV010000285.1, read as the reverse complement.
GGGGCGGACCGGCCGGTGCAGAACGAGACGGCGCGGGCCACCGTGATGGCCTCGATGGCGTCGGCCGATCTGGTGGTGCTGTTCGAGGAGGACACGCCCGAGCGCCTGATCACCGCGATCCGGCCGGACCGGCTGTTCAAGGGCGCCGATTACCGGATCGACCAGGTGGTGGGCGGCGAATTCGTGCGGAGCTATGGCGGGCAGGTGATCCTGATCGACCTCGAGGCCGGGCACAGCACGACCGCAACGATCAAGCGCATTCATGCCGCAGGCTGACCGGGTGCCGCTGCCGGCGCATCTGGCGCGGCTGGAGGCGGAGAGCATTCATATCATGCGCGAGGTGGCGGCCGAGAGCCGGGCGCCGGTGATGCTCTATTCCATCGGCAAGGATTCGACCGCCCTTCTGCATCTGGCGGTCAAGGCCTTCCATCCGGCGCGCCTGCCCTTTCCGGTGCTGCACATCGACACCGGCTGGAAATTCGCCGAGATGATCGCCTTCCGTGACGCCGAGGCCGCCCGGCTCGGCCTGCGGCTGATCGTTCATCACAATGCCGCGGCGCGCGCGCAGGGCATCAACCCTTTCGAGCACGGCGCCTACTACACCCACGCCATGAAGACCGAGGCGCTGAAGCAGGCGCTGCTCGCCGGCGGCTATGACGCGGCATTCGGCGGGGCGCGGCGCGACGAGGAGCCGGCGCGGGCGAAGGAGCGCATCCTGTCGTTTCGCAGCGCCAACCAGGAATGGGACCCGCGCAACCAGCGGCCGGAATTCTGGCGCCTCTACAATGGGCGGGTGAACAAGGGCGAGTCGGTGCGGGTTTTTCCGTTGTCGAACTGGACCGAGCAGGATGTCTGGCAGTACATCCTGCATGAGAATCTCGCTGTGGTGCCGTTGTATTTCGCCGCCGACCGGCCGACCGTGCAACGCGGCGGCACGCTGATCGTGGTGGATGATGCGGCGCGCATGCGCTTCCTGCCGGGCGAGCAGCCGGTGCTGCGGCGGGTGCGCTTCCGCTCGCTGGGCTGCTGGCCGCTGACCGGCGCCGTTCTCTCGCAGGCCGCCGATCTGCGTGCGGTGATGGCGGAGACGTCGGCCAGCCGGCAGAGCGAACGCGGCGGGCGGCTGATCGATCGCGATCCGGCCGATTCGATGGAGCGCAAGAAGCGCGAGGGGTATTTCTGATGCGCGCCGACCAGGCCGCGGAGGCGGGCGGGAGCACGCTGCGCTTCCTCACCTGTGGCAGTGTCGATGACGGCAAATCCACGCTGATCGGCCGGCTGCTCCATGAGAGCGGGGCGGTCGCCGAGGACCAGATGGAGCGGCTGACCCGGGATTCGGCGCGCTTCGGCACCAATGGCGCGGCGCCGGATTTCGCGCTGCTGGTCGATGGGCTGGAGGATGAGCGCAGCCAGGGCATCACCATCGATGTGGCGTATCGCTATTTCGCCACCGCGCGGCGGCGCTTCATCGTGGCCGACACGCCGGGCCATGCCCAGTACACCCGCAACATGGCAACCGGCGCCGCCGCGGCGGAGCTGGCGGTGCTGCTGGTCGATGCGCGGGCCGGGCTGCTGGCGCAGACGCGGCGGCACGCCTTCATTGCCGCCCTGATGGGCATTCGCCACGTGGTGCTGGCCGTCAACAAGATGGACCTGGTGGCATTCGATGCGGCGCGGTTCGAGGCGATCGTCGCGGCCTTCGCCGATGCGGCGCGGGCGCTGGGGTTTGCCGATGTCACCGCCATTCCGCTGGTGGCGCGCGACGGCGACAACCTGGCGCGGCCGAGCGGGCGCATGGCGTGGTATCGGGGGCCGACCCTGCTCGGGCATCTCGAAACGGTCGATGTGGCGCCGGGCGGGGGGGCGGATTTCCGGCTGCCGGTGCAATGGGTCAACCGCGCCGATGCGGAGTTTCGCGGTTATGCCGGCACCATTGCCGCCGGATCGGTGCGCCCGGGCGACCTGCTGACCGTCGCGCGCTCCGGCCTCGCGGCCCGGGTGGCGCGCATCGTGACGCATGGCGGCGACCTTCCGGCCGCGGCGCAGGGGGTGGCGGTGACGCTGACGCTGGACGCCCCGCTCGACGTCGCGCGCGGCGATGTGCTGGCGGCGGGACGGCCGGTGCCGATCAGCGACCGTTTCGAGGCGGATCTGATCTGGCTGGCCGAGGCGAAGCTGTTCCAGGGGCGCGACTACCTCGTCAAGCTGGGCACCGCGACGCTGCCCGGCAGCGTCACGCGCATCCACCACCGCATCGACATCGACAGCTTCGAGCAGGTGCCCGCCGACACGCTGGGACTGAACGACCTGGCCAGCGTGACGGTGGCGCTCGGCGTGCCGGCGGCGCTGGAACGCTTCGCCGACAGTCGCGACCTCGGCGGCTTCGTGCTGATCGACCGCATGAGCAACGCAACGGTCGCGGTGGGCATGGTGCGCGAGGTGGCCGCACTGGCCGGCGGCGTGGTGTGGCAGCGCCAGAGCGTCGATCGGGCGGCGCGGGCGGCGCTGAAGGGCCAGCATCCGGCGGCTCTGTGGTTCACCGGATTGTCCGGCGCCGGGAAATCGACCATCGCCAACATCGTCGAGCAGCAGCTGCACGCGCTGGGCCATCACACGGTGATGCTGGACGGCGACAATGTGCGCCATGGGCTCAACCGCGACCTGGGATTTTCGGAGGCCGACCGGGTGGAGAATATCCGCCGTGCGGCCGAGGTGGCGCGGCTGATGGTCGAGGCCGGGCTGATCGTGCTGGTGAGCTTCATCTCGCCGTACCGCTCCGATCGCGCGGCGGCGCGGGCGCGCTTTGAAGCCGGCGATTTCATCGAGGGGTTTGTCGATACGGATGTGGAAGAATGCCGCCGGCGCGACCCCAAGGGGCTGTACAAGCGCGCCGATGCGGGCGAGCTGCGCAATTTCACCGGGGTGAGCGCACCCTACGAGGCGCCGGACGCGCCGGAATTGTGGTTGCGCACGGAGACTGGCACGGCCGAGACGCTGGCCGGGGAGGTGGTGGCGTTCCTGCGCGCCCATGGCGTGGTGCCGGGTGCCCCGGGCGGGCGCTGAGGGCAT
>JAGXAV010000284.1 GCA_018971455.1 Rhodospirillales bacterium | reverse complement strand
CGTCGATCGCCGCCTCGACCGCCGGCGCGACGCCGTCGAGCGCCGCCGCGAGGGCCTGTTCCTCCGGCGCCACGAGCAGGCCCGCGGCGACCGCCCCGGCATGCGGGCCGTCCTTCTTCTCCTCGATGCGCAGGATGTTGGCGGCCCGGCGGTAGGCGGCGAGCAGATTGGCGCCGTCCTCGGTGCCGAGCATGACGGCCACCGCATCGGTGCGCGCCAGCAGGCGGGTGATGTCGTCATCCATGCCAGCGCCCAGCACGGCGCTGAGGATGTCGTGGCGGGCGCCCTCGGCGCGCAGCTGCACGCGCAGGCGGTCGGCGAGGAAGCCTAATATGTCATCGACGATGGCGTTATTCGGCGGCAGGCCCGAGTCCAGGAATTGCCGCTCTACTGGCGGAACTGCCCCCATCTCGTTGAATACCTGCCCGGCGCGATTGATCGCGCGTTCGTTTGCATCTGTTGCGGCATTGCTCACCATGATGCAGGCGTTATCAACTATCTGCCGCAAAGGTATGCGCAGAGTATTTTCTTGTACGATACGAATTACCCCTAGAGCGGCGCGCCGCAGAGCATACGGGTCGCCAGATCCCGTCGGCTTCTCGCCAATAGCGAAGAAGCTGACGAGCTGATCGATCTTGTCGGCTAGGGCCACGGCGATGGCCACGCGGCCGGCCGGAACCGCGTCGGCCGGGCCCTTGGGGAGGTAGTGGTCGCGGATGGCGTCGGCCACCGCGTCGTCCTCGCCGTCATGGCGCGCATAGTAGCCGCCCATGATGCCCTGCAATTCGGGGAACTCGCCGACCATGCCGCAGGTCAGGTCCGCCTTGGCGAGCAGGGCCGCGCGCTGGGCCTGGGCCGTCTCGGCGCCGATGGGCGGTGCGATCAGGCCGGCCAGCAGCTCCAGCCGCCGTGCCCGGTTGCCCTGGCTGCCGAGCCTGGCGTGGAAGGTCACCCCGTCGAGTGCCGCGAGGCGGCTGTCGAGCCGGCTCTGGCGGTCGAGGTCCCAGAAATGGCGGGCATCGGAGAAGCGCGCGCGCAGCACACGCTCGTTGCCGGCGATGATCGCCGCCCCGCCATCATTGGCTTCGATGTTGGCGACGAAGGCGAAACGCGGGGCGGCCGCGCCGTCTTTCGTGCGCAGCGCGAAATAGCGCTGGTTGACCCGCATGGAGACCTGCATGACCTCGGCGGGCAGGTCCATGTAGGCGGCGTCGATGGCGCCGAGCAGCGGCACCGGCCATTCCACGAGCCCCGCCACCTCATCGAGCAGCCCATAATCCTCCACCACTGACAGCCCATTTCCGGCTGCCATGTCGTTCAGCGCCCGATAGATCAGATCACGCCGCTCGGCGGCATCGACGATGACGTGGCGGGCGCGCAGCTGCGCCTGCCAGTCGGCGCAGGACGCAACGGCGAACGCGCCCGGCGCCATGAAGCGGTGGCCTTCGGTGAGATTCGAGGAGGCCAGCCCATGCCCGTCATCGGCGCCGTCGCGCAGGTCGAACGGCACCACCGCGCCGTCGAGCAGGCAGACGATCCGCCGCAGGGGGCGCACCCAGGTGAAGGCGCTGCTGCCGCCCCAGCGCATGGATTTCGGCCAGGGGAAGCTGTGCAGCAGCTTGGGCAGGGTCTGCGCGATCGCGGCGGCGGCGCTCACGCCGGGGGTGACCTTGTCGAGCACCCAGAACTCGCCCTCCTCGCGCAGCTGCGCCCGCTCGGCGCCATGCTTGCGCAGGAAGCCGGCCAGCGCCTGTTCGGGCGCGTTCAAGCGGGGCCCGCGCTCGCTGCTCTGCCGGGCGGCCACGGCAGCATCGATTTCGGCCGCCACGGCGATGCGCCGCGGCCCGGCGAAGCGGCGGATATCGCGCGGCGCCAGTGTCGCCAGCTCGCCGCCGATCAGCTCGGCCAGCACGTCGGCGGCGCGGCCCTGCATGCGCGCCGGGATTTCCTCGCTGAACAGCTCCAGAAAGAACTCAGGCATCGACGCTCTCTCCGGCCAGCCAGGCCTCGCAGCAGCCCTTGGCGAGCGCGCGCACGCGGCCGATATAGCTGGCCCGCTCGGTCACGCTGATGACGCCGCGCGCATCGAGCAGGTTGAACAGATGGCTCGCCTTGATGCATTGGTCATAGGCGGGCAGGGCGAGGTTGCGCGCCAGCAGGGCTGCGCATTCGCCCTCGGCGTCGGCGAAGTGGCGGGCCAGCATGTCGGTGTTCGCGAACTCGAAATTATGCGCGCTGTATTCCCGTTCGGCGCGCAGGAAGACGTCGCCATAGGTGACGCCGCGGCCGTTGAAATCGAGCTCGTAGACGCGCTCGACGTTCTGCACATACATCGCCAGCCGCTCCAGCCCGTAGGTCATCTCGAAGCTCGGGTGGGTGACGGTGATGCCGCCGACCTGCTGGAAATAGGTGAACTGGCCGACCTCCATGCCGTCGCACCAGACCTCCCAGCCCAGCCCCCAGGCGCCCAGGGTGGGGCTTTCCCAGTCATCCTCGACGAAGCGGAAATCATGCAGCATGGGGTCGAGCCCGATGGTGCGGTAACTGTCCAGCAGCAGGGCCTGGGCGTCCGCCGGGCTCGGCTTCATGATCACCTGATACTGGTAGTAATGCTGCAACCGGTTTGGGTTCTCGCCGTAGCGCCCGTCGCTCGGCCGGCGGCTGGGCTGCACATAGGCCGCCGCCCACGGCCGGGGGCCGAGGGCGCGCAACGTGGTGGCGGGGTGGAACGTGCCGGCGCCCATCTCGACGTCGTAGGGCTGGAGGATCACGCAGCCCTGGCGCGACCAGAAATCGTGCAGCCGCAGGATCAGCTCCTGGAAGCTCGGCGGGGCGTGGGTGTTCATGCGCGGGCGTCCTGGCGTGCCTGACTCGGGCGGGCTTGATGCGGCGCACAATAGGGGGCGGTCGGCGCCGTCACAAGATTGCCTCGCGCCGCCGGCGGGGCTAGCTCTGCGCGGGCGACATGGCGGCGGGGGCGGGCGGATGGCGATCGACGGGCTCGACGATGCGGCAATCCGCGCGGTGCTGACCACCACGCGCCGGGTGGCGCTGGTCGGCGCCTCGGCCAATCCGCTGCGGCCCGCGTTCGGCATCCAGGGCTTCCTGCAGCGCTTCGGCTTCGCGGTGACGCCGGTCAATCCCGGCCTTGCCGGCCAGGTTCTGCAGGGCCGGACCGTGGTTGCCACGCTGGAGGAGGCGGCGCCGCTCGACATGGTCGATGTGTTCCGCGCCAGCGACCATGTGCCGCCGGTCGTGGACGAGGCGATCCGCCTCGCCGCGCGGGTGGTGTGGATGCAGCTCGGCGTGGTGCACGAGCAGGCCGCCGCCCGCGCCCGGACGGCCGGGCTGGTCGTGGTGATGGATCGCTGTCCGGCGATCGAGGCACGGCGGCTGGGCATCGCACGGGTTGCTTGAACCGCGCCCCCGCACGCGCCACATGGCGGCTGCCAGCAAAGGAACACGGCGATGACCAACGAGGAACGCGCATTGATCGAGGGCTTCGTCCAGCGTACCGGCGGCGCGCCGGCGGGCGGGTTCACCGGCTCGGTGCCGGCCACCGCACCGGCGTTGCCGCCGGTCGATCGCGAGGCCGATGCGCTGTTGGCCGACCTGTTCAACCGCTATCCCGAGGCGCGCTATCGCATCACCCAGCTCGCCTTCATCCAGGAGCATGCGCTGGCGGAGGCGCAGAACCAGATATCGCGGCTGCAATATGAGCTGCAGAACGCCCATCAGGCCCAGGCGGCACCGCCTCCGGCGGCCTCCCCCTGGGGGGCGGCGGCCCAGCCGCAACCGCAGCCGCAGCCGCAACCGGCGCGCGGCCTGTTCGGCGGATTGTTCGGCGGCGGCC
>JAGXAV010000005.1 GCA_018971455.1 Rhodospirillales bacterium | reverse complement strand
TCCATGGCCGTCGACCTCGCGCCCCACAAAATTCGTGTCAACGCCGTCGCCCATGGCTCCACGCTGACGGAACGCGTCCGCGCCCGGCGCGGCGCGAGCAGCGCCCGCACGGCCATGGAGGAACGCCACCTGCTGGGGCTCGTCGATCCGCTCGATGTGGCGCACGCGGTGCTTTTTCTCAGCTGCGATGAGTCGCGCCGGATCACGGGACAGGTTCTCGCGGTCGATAGTGGCTTCACCATTACCTGAGCGCGGTTCTGAAATCTTGACGGGCAAGATACTCCGATCTATAGACGAGCGTAATAACGAACGACATTTCGTATATCAGAGCGCACGCCGCCCGCTCAGACGCATCGCCCAGGAGGACGCATCAATGAAAGTCGGATTCATCGGGCTTGGCCGCATGGGGCGGGGCATGGCGGCCAATGTTGGTCGTGGCGGATTCGAGATGATCGTGCACGACGTCGTCGCCGCATCAGCAAAGCCGCTGCTCGAAGCGGGCGCGACCTGGGCGGACAGCCCCGGCGCGCTGGCTGCCCAGGCCGATGTCATCTTCACCTCCCTGCCGACGCCCGCGGATGTAGAGGCCGTCGGGTTCGCACCCGGTGGCCTGGCCGAGGGATTGCGCCCAGGGACCGCGTGGTTCGACCTGTCCACCAACGCCGTCTCCGCCGTCCGCAGCCTGCATGCGCGGTTGGCCGAACAGGGGATCGACTTTCTCGACGCTCCCGTCAGCGGCGGTCCGACGGGCGCGGCGAGCGGCAAGCTCGCAATCCTTGTGGGCGGTGAGAAGGCCGCCTATGACCGTTTTGAACACGTCCTGAAGGCGATGGGCGACCAGGCCCGCTATATCGGCCCCATCGGCGCGGGTTCGATCGCCAAACTCGTCCATAACTGCGCATCCACCGGCCTCGCCGTGCTGCTCGCCGAAGTCTTCACCATGGGTGTCAAGGCCGGCGTCGAGCCGCTGGCATTGTTCGAGGCGATACGCCAGGGAGCGACCGGACGGATGCGCACCTTCGAGGTGCTCGGCCAGCGTTTCCTGCCCGGCGAGTTCGACAAGGCGAATTTTGCGCTGCGCCTCGTCCACAAGGATATCTCGCTCGGCACCCAGCTCGGGCGCGAGTACAATGTGCCGATGCGCATGATGAACTTGGTGATGGCGGATCTGGACGAGGCGATGAACCGCGGTTGGGGCGGGCGTGACAGCAAATCCGTCATGGCGCTCCAGGTTGAGCGCGCGGGCCTCGCGCCCATCAAGGTTCCGGTCGATCAGATCAAGGCGGTGATGGAAAAGGAGTGATGGCTGCAGCGGCACCGATCGTCGAAAGCTGCTCGGGGCGGCTTCGCGGCGCGACCAGCGCCGGCATTCATGTCTTCAAGGGTATCCGCTACGCCGAGTCCACGTCCGGCGCCAACCGCTTCCTCCCGCCTCAACCGGTCATTCCCTGGGCCGGGGTGCGCGATGCGCTGGCGCCGGGCGCCTCCGCGCCGCAATTCGCGGTACCTCACCACACCGATCCCTTCTATCGATGGTATTCCAAGATCGAACCGATCTCGGAGGATTGCCTGTTCCTCAATGTCTTCTCGCCCGGCCTCGATGATGCAAGGCGCCCGGTTCTGTTCTGGATTCACGGCGGTGGCTGGCGCGAGTTCGCCGGGACCGCGCCAGGTTTCGACGGCACCGCCCTGGCCCGCGAGGGCGACGTCGTGGTGGTCACCATCAATCACCGCCTGAACGGGTTTGGCTTCCTGCGCATCGAGGACACCGATGAGCGATTCGCCGACGCGGCCAATGCCGGTATGCTCGACGTCGTCGCGGCCCTCGAATGGGTGCGTGACAACATCGCATCCTTCGGCGGCGATCCCCTTAACGTCACGCTGTTCGGCGAATCCGGTGGCGCCTCGAAAATCGCGGCGATCCTCGCACTGCACCCGGCGCATGGATTGTTCCACAAGGCGATTATGCAGAGCAGCGCCGGCGGCATGCGCCTCGCGGAGCCCGAAGAGGCCGCAGGCACCGCCGCGTCCCTCGCCCGCGAGCTCGGCCTTGCCCGCGTCGACGGTGCAGCCTTGCAGAAAGTGCCCATGGCGGTCCTGGTCGAAACAATGCGGCGGACGGGTGGCGCCTTCCGCGGCAGCATCGACGGCCGCAGCTTCGGCGCGCATCCCTTCGCCGGGCACGCCTCATCGCTCTCGGTGAATATTCCCCTCCTCGCCGGCTGCACCAACACCGAGACCACCTATTACCTGCGCGGGGATGACCGGAATTTCGCGCTCGGGTTCACCGACGTAACGCGCCGCCTCGCGCGCTTCCTCCGCCGCGATTCGGCTTCCGCGAACAGCATCGTCGGCCACTACCGCGCCATTTATCCGAGCCTCGATGCCTCGCGCATCCTGGTGGCGATCACCTCGGATTTCGTGTTCAAGCGCAACACCTACGCGATGGCGGCGATGCACGCAGCCATAGGTGCCCCCACCTATGCCTTCCTGTTCGAGCGTGAGTCATCGGTCGAGGGCGGGCGCATGGGCTCCTGCCACACCAGCGAGGTGCCGTTCGTCTTCGGTACCACGGACGCCGCCCGCAGCGCGATCGGCGAGGGACATGACATCGTGCCCATGACCCGACGCATGATGGCGACCTGGTGCGCCTTCGCCCGCACCGGAAATTCCTCGAACCCCACGGTCCCGGCGTGGACGCCGTACTCGGAGGCACAACGCCATACGATGGTGCTCAACCTCGACAGCCGGCTCGAGGACGATCCCGGCGGCGCCGCACGCGCCGCACTCGATGGCGAAGCGTGGTTCGGCTACGGCCACGCGCTGATTGACTTCTGCCGGGACTGACAGAGCCCGGCCATCACACTCGAGGAGATAATTCGCCTTAGTCGCCACCTCCGGCATGCCGTTGGTACGCACGCCGATGTAATCCCAGGTCTATATCTGCCGTGGGGCATAGATCATCTCGGTGCCCTGGACGCTCCGCATCGGCCGCCTTCGTGCCGGCCGACTATGCCACTTGGTGCCCAGCCCGGACCGCCGGTCTGCTGGAAGATGCCGCTGTACCCGAGATCGCGGGCCGGGCGGACCACGAGCGCAGGGGCCAGCGCGGATGTGCCGAAGTCGATGAGGCCAGCCCTTTACCCCGAGCCCCCTGTCAGCAGTGGGAGAAAATCCTTAACGGTCGATCGTGCAATTCGTCGCCGACGATGGTGAAGCCGGCTCCTCGTCGAGTGGATTTACGAGCTTTGCCTGCTCCGCCCGACGCTTCGCCGCAAGGCTCGGAGTGGACCTCTGGATGACGATGAACCTCACGCCGTTCTGGCTGACGAAGCGGTCGTAGGTCCCGACCGCCTGAGCGGCGTGGCAGTGATTATTATACGCGATAAGCCTTACGTTGGACTTCGTGTCGCCAAGGTAGAGGCCGCCTTCTGCACTTGCCTCATCAGCTACAATCATCATCGACGTCCTGGCGGCGTAGCCCCAAGGAGTCCGGGGCCCGGTGAGTAGCTCGATAAGACCGATCTTCAGTGTCTTCGCCGTGGCCGGTTGTGAGGCCGCCAGCAGCGTGCGGCCCGAACCCGGTGTCGACCAGCATCGGCGGTGCCGATTGCGCAAAATCGATACGTTTAAGTCGAGCGGCGTCGGCCCGTCGCGCATGTCCTGGCGCATGAGGTTTCTATGTACTTGCCGCTCAGGAGCACGCCCATAAGTGAGTTATAGATATGGTGGAGATCTGCCTTGGCGGGGCCTGGAACAGGCATCCAATAGAGCTCCTTATGCCGCAGCCTGTCCCGCACCGACCAGGGCCGCGAGATCGAGTCGGTAGACTCGCGCAGCCGTTCCGTGGAACAGGGCGAGTCTTTCGTCCCGCGAGCACCCTTGCGCGATCCGTTTGAGCGCGTTCCAAAGGGGTACAAAACCGCAGGAGCGGCCATCATTTGGGAAGTTGCTTGCGGTCATGCAACGCTCGGCGCCAAACAGTTCGATCGCGCTTTCAACATAGGGTTTCCAAACCTCTGCCAGTTCCACGGAACTGACGGGGTCCGCGCGCCGGTCGAACCCGAAGCCCCAATACAGGGTGCCGAGCCCACCGATCTTGCAGACCAAGTTGGGCTGGCGCGATGCCGCGGCCAGGTTGCTTCGCCAGGTGTGGAAAATGTCCGTGCGCTCGGCAGCGTTCGCACCCATCGCGAAGGCGAGGCCGAGATGGTTGACGACGATGGTGGTGTCGGGGTGGGCGGCTGCCAGCGCCGTCACCTCCGGGAGCTGCTCATGCAGGATCGCCGCCTCGAAAACGAGACCTCGCAGCCCCAGATGGCGAAATGCCGCAAGAAAGCCTGGATGCGTCAACAGGTCCGCCGGAGGCCGATGCGCCAGCATCTGCAGCGCCCGCGGATCGGAATGCGCCATCGCGATCTGGCGGATGCCGCGAAACCGGTCACCAGCAATGGCCGATGCCGCATCGAGAAACTCGGCGATCGCATCTCCGGCCCGCATATCGGAGTAACCGATGATCCCTTCAGCCACGCGCGTTGCGCCATAAGTGCCGCTGCGACACATCGCTCCCACGCCGAGGGCGTATTCGATCTCACCGAGCGGGCGCAGCATGGCGGGTCCATCGCGGCGGGCCATGGCCTGCGTCTCGACGTACACCGTCCCAACCACCCGATGCCCGGCAGCGGTATCGGCGAGATAATCATCGAGCAGATATCGAAGCCCCGGGCGGATGAAGAGATGATGGTGGGTATCAATGATCGGCATGTCCGGATCGAGGATCACCTCGTCCATGCCTTCGTTCCGCTTCAGGAAATCCGCGCTCATCGCCGCCTGATTCGCGCCCGCCTCACTCGCGCCGGCGCCCGATCAATTCCTGTCCGTCACCGCCTTGAGCTTTTCGCGCGGCACCGAGATCGGCGGAATGCCTGCACGCTCGTTCTGCAGCGCGAGGTAGGAATGGCTGTCCCGCCCGCCCCAGCCGCGATTCATCGCCTCGGTGAGTTCCTGGCCGACGAGATTGCATAGCCGCATCGGGACCGAGACGTCACGCGCCAGCTGCAACGCCAGCATCGTGTCCTTATGCAGCAGCCGCAGCGCGAAGCTCGGAGGATCGAACTGGCCCGGCAGGAAGCGGTTACCAAAAATATCGAAGGTGCGATTGCGTCCCAGTGCGCCTTGGCGTACGGCGGCCCATAGCGTCAGGGGATCAACCCCGGCCTTGACGCCCATAGTGAAGACCTCGCCGAGCACGGCCCCCACTGCGGCATGCGCGCAGTTATGCACCAGCTTCGCAATCGTGCCGGCGCCGGTCCCGCCAATATAGACCACCTGGTCGCCGATGGCGTCCAGCAGCTTCCGGTAGCGCTCGAACGCCTTTTCATCCCCGCCCACCCAAAGGGCCAGCTTACCGCTCGCGGCACCCGCCGGCCCGCCGCTCACCGGCGCGTCAAGGAAATCGACGCCACGGCCTGCAAGTTCGGCGTGCAGCCTCCGCACGACGTCAACGGAGTTCGTGGTGAGGTCGAACCAGGCCGCACCCGGCCTGAAAGCGGCAGCCAGCCCTGCTTCACCGTGGCAGACAGCCTCGACATCCGCCGGCGTTGGCAGCGAGGTGAAGACCACCTCGCAGGCCTCGGCAAGGGCGCGCGGCGTTTCCGCCCAGGTCGCGCCATTTTGGAGGTGCAGGGAGGCAGCCTGGCGCGTGAGGTCGTGAACCATAACGGGATGGCCGGCCTTCTGCAGATTGGCGGCCATGCCGCTGCCCATCATTCCGAGCCCGATGAATCCGATCGCCATGGATGCCCCCTCGCGGCGGGGAGGTGCTGCGGGCTCCCCCCCTTTGTTCGATAAGTCGTATTTACGCAACTTGTATCGTATTAGCGAATTATGCTAGACGCGCCTTGCGCTGTTTGTCAACGCGCGTGCCGGGGTACCCGTCTGCGGATGGTCACTCCGCAATCGCGCGCCGGCACAGCGTCAGACGCTTGGAGAACGAGATGAGCAAGAACACTGCCCCCGCCGACGAGATTTCAAGGGAACTGGCGCTCGGCAAGTTCACCGATAAGATGCTCGCCGACATGCGCGCCCTGATCGGCACGGATCTGCGCACGGAATCCTGTGTGAATAACGAATACGCCACCCGCCTCGCGATTCTGCGATTCTGCGAAGGGATCGGCGACGACAATCCGCTGTGGACCGATCCGGCCTATGGCGCGGCCTCCTCCTACGGTGTCCAGATCGCACCGCCCAGCTTCATTATCGCCTGCCTCGGTTCGCTGCAGGTCGGTTGGCCCGGCCTCGGCGGCTTTCATTGCGAAACGACGATGCGGTTCAACAAGCCGATCAAGGTCGGCGACCGGATCACGGCGCGGGTCGTGTTCGACGGATTCGAGGGGCCGACGGAGGACAGCAATTTCGGCGGCCGGCGCGTCAAGGACTTCCTGCGCCAGGAATATCGCAATCAGAACGACGAGCTGGTCGCGACCTTCATCTGCTCGCGCATGCGCTTTGAGCGCTCGGAAATGCAGAAGCGCCGCGAGAGCCGCAAGGTTGAGCTGCCGCATCCCTGGACCGATGACGAGATCGCGGCGATCGAGAAGGACATCCTCGCCGAGAAGCCCCGCGGGTCGACCCCGCGCTACTGGGATGATGTCAGTGTCGGCGACGAGATCGATATCGTCACCAAGGGTCCGCTTGGGCTCACCGATTTCATTGCCTTCATCGCCGCGGGTGCCGCGCCAATTCCGCGTATCGCGGCCCATGCCGTGTCACTGAAGCGGTATCATCGGCATCCGAAATGGGCGTTCCGCGACCCGCGCACGCACGCGCTGGAGCCGGTCTACTCCGTGCACTACAACGACTATGCCGCGCAGCTGCAAGGGGCCCAGATCGCCTACGACGTTGGCGTCCAGCGCACCTGCTGGCACATCCATTCCCTCACCAATTGGATGGGCGATGCGGGCCGGCTGAAATCGCTCTTTGGCCAATACCGTGCGCATGTCTATCTTTCCGATGTCGTGCGCCTCGGCGGCCGGATCGAGGCCAAGGAGATTGACGAGGATGGTGAAGCCGTCGTCCGTCTCAAGACCTGGGCCCATAATCAGCGTGAGCAGAATGTGATGCCGGGAACGGCGGTCATCGCGCTGCCCCGGCGCGGCTGAGGAGGCGGCGCTCGTCGCTCATGCCGGCGCCAGGTCACCGAACCAGTAGGCGGCGGTGACACCGCCGTCGATGAGGAAATCGCTGCCGGTGATGAAGGCGCCATCCGCCCCCATGAGCAGGGCGCCAAGCGTGCCGATCTCGTCGGGCGTGCCGGCGCGACCGGCCGGGCAGTGCTCGATCATGCGGCGATAACCCTCGCCGCGCGGGCCGGTCAGTTCGTCGCGGGCCAGCGGCGTCATGACGATGCCCGGGCTGATCGTGTTGACTCGTGCGCCACGCTTTCCCCAACGCGCCGCCTCCGCCATGACCCGCAGCGCATTGCAACGCTTGGAGAGCTGGTACGCGTGCAGCGTGTCGCGGACTCGCCCGGGCTCCAGCAAGGGCAGAGCGAGCAGCGCGTCCACCGGCGTGGTCGCCAGGGCAGCGTTCTCCTCCGCGGTGAGCGCACCGAGCCGATGGCCTGACTGCGACGCAATCACCACGCAACTGCCGCCGCGGGCGATGATGTTGCCGAATTCTTCAAGTACCAGCGCCGTTCCGTAGAGATCGACCCGCAGGATGGTCTCGATTGGCGCTTGCGACGGAGACACCCCCGCGGCGTGGATGACGCCCGTCACCTCACCAAGCGCGGTGGCATTGTGGACCAGGGCGCGCACGGAGTCGCGCGAGGAGACGTCGACGCTCGCCGTCGTCACCTCAAACCCCGCATCGGCGAGGACGGCCGCCGCGGCCTCGGCGTTTCGTGGCCGCAAATCCGCGAGAAGGATATGCTTCCCGGCACCAACCCGGCGCGCGATCGCCTGTCCGATCGATCCCGCGCCGATGACGACAATGATTTGTGTCATGATGAGGTCCTCCTCCGCTGTTGCGGCTTTCGATTCAGCGATACGACAGCCGCAGCACGTTGTCGGGAAGTCGCGCGCCCTCGATCGTGATCGCCGAGGCCGCGGCTTCGATCTCCGCGAGGCTGGCTGCGCCGAGCTCCACGCTGGCCGCGCCGACATTCTCCGCGACGCGATCCAGCCGGCGGGTGCCGGGAATCGGCACGATGAAGGGCTTGCGCGTCAGCAGCCAGGCGAGCGCGACCTGCGCTGGTGTCGCCCCTTTGTCCGCCGCAATCCGGCGCAGAAGCTCGACCAGGCCCTGGTTGGCCTGGCGCGCCTCGGTGGTGAAGCGCGGCGAGTTGGCGCGGAAATCAGTGGAGGCGATCGGTGTGCTGGCGTCGATGCTGCCGGTGAGGAACCCGGCGCCGAGCGGGCTCCACGGCACGAAACCGATCCCCAGCTCCTCGCATAAGGGCAGGATCTCTGGCTCCGGATCGCGCGTCCAGAGCGAGTATTCACTCTGAATGGCGGAAATTTTCTGCACCGCGTGAGCGCGGCGGATGGTCGCGGCACCGGCCTCGGACAAGCCGAAATGCCGCACCTTTCCTGCGTCGATAAGCTCCTTCACCGTTCCTGCCACATCCTCGATCGGCACCGCCGGATCGACGCGATGTTGGTAAAGCAGGTCAATATGATCCATTGCCAAACGCGTGAGAGAAGCGTCGACAACGCGACGGATCTGTTCCGGGCGGCTGTTGAGCCCGCCCAGGCGCGCGCCGGTCGACTGATCGACACCGAAGCCAAACTTCGTGGCGACAACCACCTTGTCTCGGATTGGCGCAAGCGCCTCACCCAACAGCATCTCGTTCGTCCAGGGGCCATAGGCCTCGGCGGTGTCAAACAGCGTCACACCGAGATCGTATGCGCCGCGGATCACGCGGATCGCCTCTGCTCGTTCCGGCGATGGGCCGTATGTGGAAGCGAAGCTCATTGCGCCGAAACCGATTGCTGAGACTTCCAGTGAACCGAGTTCGCGGGTATTCATGGTATTTGCTTTCCTTGTAATGGCCGCCTGCACCCGGTACCGCGGTTCCAGGGACAAAACGCCCCCGCAGTGTCGAGCCGGGTGATGCCGTTGCAGATCACGCGACGGATCGCGCGGATGGCGTGGCGACGTCTCCTGGGCCGGTCACGCCCGAAAATCCGTTCCATGCGGCCGAGGCAGATGGCCGAGGCGTTCAGGTTGCCGGGCCTGCGTGTTGGCACCGTCCTTGCTCCCTGCAGGGCCGACATGCACTCGCCTCGCTCAGCGCGTCCAGGCGGCGCGCAGACGGATACAAGCGAGACATCCGACACCCCCCAGCGCGACCACCGCCCCAAGCGGGCGCGGTGTGCCGTCGGCGAAGGCGCCGACCAGACCCGAGCCCACGATGCCAACTCCGTATTGGAGCGCGCCGACCAACGCTGACACCGCGCCAGCCCGCGAGGCGTGCCGGGACAATGCGCCGGCGATCGAGTTAGCAACGATCAGGCCGGACATGGCGCAGTAGGCAAGGAGCGAAATCGCGAGGCCAGCAAGGCCGCCCCAGCCGGTCATCGCGGCTACGGCGCTCAGCAAGCCAGTCACCGCCGCGCCGACGCCGCCGAGGCCCAACAGCCGGTCGCTGCCGAGCCGCGCCACCAGCCTCGCGTTGATGGCATTTGCCGCCATGATACCGGCGATCGATGCTCCGAAGAGCAGGCCATAGCGCTGCGCTGGCACGCCGTAATAACTGATATAGGCGAACGGTGTTCCCGCGATGTAGGCGTAGATGCCAACGTAAAAGAGTCCGCCCGCGCCACTGTAGCCGATCACATTCGGATCTCGCAGCAGGGTGCCGTAGCCGATGAGGGCTTGGCCGAGCGAATGCTCCAAGCGACGCTCGGCGGGCAGCGTCTCCGGGACGGTGAAGAGTGCGGCGAGTGTCACCAGCCCCACCGCAACCAGGAGCCAGAAAATCACCCGCCATGATGCGATGGCGAGGATCTGGCCACCCACCAGCGGGCCCAGGAGGGGCGCGATCGCCATGACGGTGATGAGGGTGGACAGCATCTGCGCCGCGCGGTCCCGGGGATAGAGATCTCGCACCATGGCGCGCGCCAACACCACGCCGGCACAGGCGCCGATGGCCTGCACAACCCGGGCGCCGATCATTACCCAGGCGCCGGGGGCCAGCGCACAGCCCGCGGAGCCGAGGCTGAACAGCACCAACCCGACCCCGACCGGCAGCCGCCTTCCGTAACGATCACCGAGCGGCCCCCACAGCAGCTGGCCGAAGCTGAAGCCCAGGAGATAACTGCCGATGGTCCATTCCACCGCGCCGGAACTGGTGGCGAGCGCGCGCGCCATTGTCGGGAGCGCCGGCAGGTAGAGGTCGGTCGAGATCGAGCCGAAGCCCATCAGCGTGCTCAGGACCGCCATGATCCACAGCCGATGGCGTTCGCCGGCGCAGCCAGGCGTGGTCTCTGCGTTTGCCGCCAGCGGCAGCGACGGAGACATCGTCACGGAAGACCCTGCTCGGACCATGATATTCTCGCTTGCCTTTCAGAGCCCCTGCGCCGCACTCAGCGGCCCACCGTCGCCAGCAGATGCGCCGGGTAGCGCTCACCCTCTATCGGGATTTCGGCGAGCAGCCGGGCGATCTCGCCCAGGTCATCCGATGAGAGCTCGACATCAGCGGTAGCTAGATTCTCTTCCAGTCGGTGCAGCTTCGTCGTGCCGGGGATCGGGACGATCCACGGGCGCTGGGCGAGCAGCCAGGCGAGCGCGATCTGAGCGGGGGTGGCGCCCTTGCGCTCGGCGATGCGCTCCAGGGCGTCCACGAAAGACAGGTTCTTCGCGATCGCCTCGGCCTGGAAGCGCGGCAGGTTCGCGCGGGCATCACCGGCGGCGATCCTGGTGTCTTTGCCCATGGCGCCGGTCAGGAAGCCTTTGCCGAGAGGACTGTAGGGCACGAGACCGATGCCAAGCTCCTCGCATGTGGCGAGGATGTCGTTGGTCTCCGGCCCGCGTGTCCACAGCGAGTATTCGTTCTGGAGCGCGGCGATGGGCTGCACGGCATGGGCGCGCCGCACGGTAGAGGCACCCGGCTCGGAAAGGCCGAAATGGCGCACCTTGCCCGCGGCGATCAGGTCTCGGACTGCGCCGGCCACGTCCTCGATCGGCACCTCGGGATCCACCCGGTGCTGGTAGTAGAGGTCGATCACGTCGATGCCGAGCCGCTTTAGCGACCCCTCGGCGGCGGCGCGAATGTGCTCCGGGCGGGAGTTAAAGCCACCGATTTTGCCGTCGGAGATATCGAAGCCGAATTTGGTGGCGATCACGACGTGGTCGCGCACCGCACGCAGCGCCTCGCCCACCAACTCCTCGTTGGTCAGTGGGCCGTACAGCTCCGCGGTGTCGAAGAACGTGACACCGCGCTCATGGGCCGCGCGGATCAGCGCCACGCCGTCCCGCCGCGAGAGCTGGTTGGCATAGGCGAAGTCCAGGCCCATGCAGCCGAAGCCGAGAGCGGAGACGGTGAGCCCGCTCTTGCCCAATTGGCGCATTTTCATCGGTGACCTCCAACCGCCCTGGCATGCCGATGTGGCGAGGGCCTCGGAGGCGATATCTAGGCCCAGGAATCGATGCTGCTTAGACGGGTTATCTCGATTGGCCCTATAATCCTGGTTTATGAATGCGCGGGTGTTACCATGCGGCGCGAGGATATGGCTGATCTCACGATGTTTCTGGCTGTCGCGGAAGCCGGCAGCTTCACCGGCGCCGCGCGCAAGCTCGGGCTATCCCAACCCGCGTTGAGCCACACGGTCCGGCGGCTCGAGGCACGGCTCGGGCTGCGACTGCTCACGCGCACGACGCGCAGCGTGGCGGTGACGGAAGCCGGCGAACGTCTGCTCGAAACGCTCCAGCCCGCGGTTGAACGCATCGACGAACGCCTCGCCGACCTCACACGGCTGCGGGAGCGGCCGGCCGGCACGATCCGTATCTCAACCTCCGAGCACGCTGCGGAGACCGTCTTGTGGCCGGCGATCGACCGGCTCATGGCCGAGCATCCTGACATCAACGTCGAGCTGAACATCGAAAACCGCTTCATCGACATCGTGAGTGATCGCTTCGATGCCGGCGTTCGGCTCGGCGAGCAGATCGCCAAGGACATGATTGCGGTGCGCATCGGGCCGAGGCTGCGCATGGCGGTGGTCGCCTCGCCCGATTACATTGCACGGCACGGCCGGCCCCGCGCGCCGCATGATCTTGCGCGTCATCGCTGCATCAACCTGCGCTTCGTCAGCGGTGGCAGCGTCTACGCCTGGGAGTTCGAAAAGAACGGCAGGCAGTTGCGGAGCAAAGTCGAGGGGCAATTCGTCTGCAACCGCACATCGCTTGTCCTCAGGGCGGCGTGTGCGGGCTATGGCTTAGGGTACCTGCTCGAGGACACGATTATGCCGTTTTTGGACGAGGGTACCCTGGTGCGGGTCCTGGCCGATTGGTGCGCGCCATTCGACGGCTACCACCTCTATTACCCGACAAGGCGGCAGGCCTCGCCGGCCTTCAGGTTGCTGCTGGACGCGCTCCGTTACCGTGACTGATTCGGAAGCATAAAGCCGATAACTCCGATCAAGGGAGCACGACGGCCATTTTCGAGATGGTCCTGACGTTGATTCTAGCCTCCGTCCTGGTTGTGTCCCCGCAGGTGGTGTCGCGCACGTCAAGGCCGTGACTCCGGTCGGCGCATCGGTGTGTTTAGGCATGGAAAAGGGGGCTCTGACTCACTTTCGGCTTCCTGCAGCGTTATCGCTCGGGATTCGAAGACAATCGCGGCGAGGAATTCGATGCGTCCTTCGTCGGGCTCGATTGGAACGGGCCGGACCGCTTCGATGTCGAATGGCATCGCCATACCGGATAGTGGTTCCGCGTCCATCGGAACATGTCGCTGAAAGCCGCCCTCGCCGCCATCATCAGCAATGGACTTCTACACCCACTGTGATGCCCGCGGCCTTCGCCGGATGGATACGTCATTTCAAAGGACTGGTGCTGTTTAAGCCGGGGTTGTGAATCGGCACCGAAGTGGGCCCCTTTGCGAAACCGCTTCAAACCGCTGATCTATAAGTGGAAATTTCGTTCGGAGTGGGGTCCCGATCGCCGCCGATTGGGACCCCAGGTCACGTCCCTGGACGTGGTGTAGGAGGCGGCCACCGCGGTGAACCTGGGTAGGGTTGGGTTGCGAGACGCAACACTGACCCAAGGACCCCACGATGACCGAGCAAGGGACTGCCCTGCGTGAGCTTTTGGCGAAAGGCACGGATGCGAGCGTTTTGCGTGAGATGATCGGCTTTGCTGCTGAGCGGCTGATGGAGCTGGAGATCGGCGGCATCACTGGCGCGGCGCATGGCGAGCGCAGCCCCGACCGGCTGGCTCAGCGTAATGGCTACCGTGACCGGGATTGGGAGACGAGAGCCGGGACCGTCGAGTTGCGCATCCCGAAGCTGCGCAAGGGCAGTTACTTTCCGGCCTTTCTCGAGCCTCGGCGGACCGCCGAGAAGGCGCTGACAGCGGTGATCCAGGAAGCCTACGTCCATGGCGTTTCGACCCGCGCCGTCGACGACCTGGTGCAGGCGATGGGGGCGTCCGGCGTCAGCAAGAGCCAGGTCAGCCGCCTCTGCGCCGAGCTCGACGAGCGGGTGAACGCCTTCCTCTCCCGGCCGATCGAGGGCGAGTGGCCGTACCTGTGGCTCGACGCCACCTACGTCAAAGTCCGTCATGCCGGGCGCATCGTCTCGGTCGCCGCCACCATCGCGGTCGCGGTCAACACCGACGGCCGGCGCGAGGTGCTGGGCATGGCTACTGGTGCCAGCGAGGCCGAGACGTTCTGGACCGACTTCCTGCGCAGCCTCGCCCGGCGCGGACTGCGTGGTGTCAAGCTTGTCATCTCCGACAGCCACGAGGGCCTGAAGGCAGCCGTCGCGCGCGTGCTGCACGCCTCCTGGCAGCGCTGCCGGGTCCACTTCATGCGCAACGTGCTCGCCCACGCCGGCAAGGGCCACCGCCGCCTCGTGTCGGCCTGGATCGGCACCGCCTTCGCTGAAGCCGGCGCAGATGCCGCCCGCAAGCAATGGCGATCCGTCGCCGACCAGCTCCGCCCCCGGGTGCCCAGACTTGCCGCCCTCATGGATGCCGCCGAGGCCGACGTCCTGGCGTTCATGACCTTCCCCAAGGAGCACCGCGCCAAGATCCACAGCACCAACCCGCCGGAGCGGGTCAACGGCGAGATCAAGCGGCGCACCGACGTCGTCGGCATCTTCCCCAATGAAGCCGCCGTCACAAGGCTGGTCGGCGCCATCCTGCTCGAACAAAACGACGAGTGGGCCATCCGGCGACGCTACATGAGCCTTGAGACGCTCGCACCAATCAGCGATGTTCCAACCGTCAGCCTGCCCGCCGTGGCAGACTGATAGCGGCTCAACCCCGCTCAGGAACCGAGGCCGTTCCTACACCACGCACTGGGACACAACCCTGCCGAGTCGTGTCGGCAGAGTGCGTTTGTTTTCTACAATGCTGGCATGTCTCCGGTACTCAAGCCTGCCACTAGGGGGGTCGGCGGTGTCCAGGTGGGGAATCTGGCGCCTGCGTACCGACAATATCCATGCAGAGCTTCGCGGTTCTGGCGATCGGGGTTGCATGCGGCGGACCTATCGGGACCGCGACGTTGCTCGCATCCTCACCGAGGGCGCGTTCGGCCTGCCGGTATTCCAGGGCGGTGCGGGAACAAGCTACATCGCTGGGCCGACCGGCAGCTATCTGCTCGGGTTCCTCCTTACCGCCGGAACGGTCGGCGCGTTGGTTGATCGCGGGGCCACACGAAGCTGGCCGCGCTTGGTGGCCGTTCTACTGCTCGGTGAGGCGTTGATCTATGTGCCCGGTTTGGCCTGGATTGCCGTGCGGCTTGGATTGGCCGAAAGCGTTACCGTTGGCCTCTTGCCATTTTGGCGGCGGAAATGGTCACGCTGGGGCTTGTCGTTACCGCAACCCCGTACCTCCGGCCCGGCGCAAGCTGCGCGGTCAACGAGTCGCTTGCTCGCAAGCAGAAAACAGGGCCCAGCCACCCCTGATGGGTCATCCGGTTTCTCAGACGAAAATAGCATATGGACGTCTAAATTCTGAACAATTAAGCAACTCTCTTCGTTTTCTCATTAACAAAATCGATGGATCTAGATTTATCAACACAATCAGGTGTTGCGTTGTCGCGGTCAATTCTGCGCATCTCGCGATATATTTCTTCTCGCCTCTGTCCAGGGGTAAGAGCGTTCCAGCCGCTTGCTTTATGTTTATTGAACGCTGCTTCGTACGCCGCGGCAAATACATCATCGGCCATGGCTTTCTCCGTGGACCCGGGGCTCGGGCATAAATCAACAGAGACGGCATCGACTGTATCGGTAAATATCACGATATCACAAAAACGTGATGCTGGTAATTCACGTTCAACCAACGACCAGCTTTGGAGAAGCTGGTGCGCGCTCTGGCGCCGGTCGGCTTGTCGGAGTCACCGGTCAGACGCCCGTCGATAATAGACAATTACTCGGCATACTGTTCGTCGTACAATTACAGTACTCTAACCAAATTTGTCCTTCGTCGGTCACCGCGCTCTCTTGTAGCTTTGGTGGCCCACTAGCCCCCAGGCACCCCCCATGCCCATGCGCGCCGCGATCTACGCCCGTTTTTCCACCGAGCATCAGCGCGACGCCTCGATCGCTGACCAGCAGCGTGTATGTCGCGACCTGGCCACCCGCGAGGGCTGGGAGGTGGTGGAGAGCTACGAGGACCGGGCGATCAGCGGCGCCACCAGCCTGCGGCCGGGCTACCAGGCGCTGCTGGCGGCCGCACGGCTGGGCCAGTTCGACGTGGTGGTGGCCGAGGCGCTGGACCGCCTGTCGCGCGACCAGGAGGACGTCGCTGCCCTGTTCAAGCGGCTGCGCTTTGCCGGCATCCACATTTTCACCCGTGCCGAAGGCGAGATCAGCGAGTTGCATGTCGGGCTGAAGGGCACGATGAACGCGCTCTTCCTCAAGGATCTGGCGCTCAAGACCCATCGCGGGCTGCGCGGGCGGGTGGAAGCCGGCAAGTCGGCCGGCGGCCTCAGCTTCAGGTATCGCGCCATGCGCGCCCTGGACGCCAAGGGCGAGCTGATCCGCGGCGATCGCTGCATAGAGCCGGGTGAGGCGGCCATCGTGCGGCGCATTTTTGCGATGTTCACCGACGGCACCAGCCCGATGGCCATCGCTCAGGCCCTGAACGCAGAGAGCATAGCCGGCCCAGGCGGACGGCCGTGGCTGGATACCACGATCCGCGGCCACGCCGCGCGCGGCACCGGCATCCTGCGCAACCAGCTTTATGTCGGCCGGCTGGTGTGGAACCGCGTGCGCTTCATCAAGGATCCGGCAACCGGCAAGCGCGTCTCGCGGGTGAACCCGGCCGAGGCGTGGGTCAGCGAGGCGGTGCCCGACCTGCGCATCATCGACGATGCGCTCTGGCAGCGCGCGCAGACGCGCCTGGACGCCATCCGCACCGCCTCCGGCGCCGACACCCGGGAGCGGCCGAAGTTCTGGCAGCACCGGCGTTCCCAGCACCTGCTGACCGGCAAGGTCTTCTGCGGGTGCTGCGGCGGCGCCTTCGCCGCCATCGGCCAGGACTACCTGTGTGGATCGGCCTGCAAAATTGACCCCATGAGGCGGGGTATCGGCGTCCAAAATTGACCCCGCTGTTGGTATCGCACGCAGGCTGCTTGCCCTGTTCTTGGGGTAGGCGGGTTGGGGATGAAGGGCGTGGACACGATAGCACGGATCCGACGCGAGCATTTTGTGCAGGGCCGTTCGATCAAGGGGATCGTTCGCGAACTGCACGTCTCGCGCAACACGGTGCGCAAGGTGCTGCGCTCGGGCGCGACGGCGTTCAGCTACGCGCGCGAGGTGCAGCCGCAGCCGCGGTTGGGGCGGTGGAAGGCCGATCTCGACGGTCTGCTGGCGAGGAACGCGTGCAAGCCGTCGCGCGAGCGGCTGACGCTGATCCGGATCTTCGAGGAGTTGCGCGGCCTCGGCTATGAGGGGGGCTACGACGCGGTGCGTCGCTATGCCCGAAGCTGGGGACGCCAACGCGCTGTGGCGACAGCGGACGCCTATGTGCCGCTGAGCTTTGCGCCGGGCGAAGCCTACCAGTTCGACTGGAGCCACGAGGTCGTGCTGATCAACGGCGTGACCGTGACAGTGAAGGTCGCGCATGTCCGGCTCTGCCACAGCCGGATGCTGTTTGTGCGGGCCTATCCGCGCGAGACGCTCGAGATGGTGTTCGACGCCCATGACCGGGCGTTCGCCTTCTTCAGGGGTGCCTGCACGCGCGGCATCTACGACAATATGAAGACGGCGGTGGAGGCGATCCTGGTCGGCAAGGAGCGTGCCTACAACCGGCGCTTCCTGCAGATGTGCAGCCACTATCTCGTTGATCCCGTTGCCTGCACGCCAGCATCGGGTTGGGAGAAGGGACAGGTCGAGAACCAGGTCGGGGTGGCACGCGAACGGTTCTTCTCGCCGCGGATCAGAGTGAAGAGCTACGAGGAACTGAACGCCTGGCTGCTCGACCAGTGCGTCGCCTATGCCAAGGCGCACCGCCATCCGGAGTTGCGTGACGCCACGGTATGGAACGTCTTCGAGGCCGAGCGGTCGAGCCTGGTGCCCTATGCCGGCCGCTTCGACGGGTTCCACGCCGTGCCGGCTTCGGTCTCCAAGACCTGCCTCGTGCGCTTCGACAACAACCGATACTCGGTCACCGCAAGCGCAGTCGGCCGGCCGGTGGAGGTGCGCGCCTATGCCGATCGGATTGAGCTGCGCCAGGATGGTCGGGTGGTCGGCGAGCATCGCCGCTGCTTCGGCCGGGAGCAGACCGTCTTCGACCCCTGGCACTATGTGCCGGTGCTGGCGCGCAAGCCAGGGGCGCTGCGCAACGGCGCGCCGTTCAAGGACTGGGTATTGCCGGCGGCGATCGATCGGGTCAGGCGCAAACTCGCCAACGCCAGGGACGGCGACCGCCAGATGGTCGACATTCTCACCACCGTGCTGAGCGACGGATTGCCAGCCGTCGAAGCCGCCTGCGCCGAGGCGCTGGGGCAAGGCGTCCACTCCGCCGACGTCATCCTCAACATCCTCGCCCGCCGCCGCGAGCCGGCCACGCCGATCACCATCCTTACCCCCGAGGTGCTCCGGCTCCGGCACCCGCCCGATGCCGACTGCGCCCGCTATGACCAACTCAGGAGGGCAACATGATGGAGCGTTCCGAGATCCTCACCGCCATGGGCGAACTCAAGCTCTATGGCATGAAGGCGGCCTACGACGAGATCATCGGCAGCGCCGTCAAGCGCCAGCACGAGCCGCAGCGCGTCGTCGGCGACCTGGTCAGCGCCGAGATCGCCGAGAAGCAGGCGCGATCGGTCAAATACCAGATCACCATCGCCAAGCTGCCGCTGGCCAAGGACATCGACGACTTCGTCTTCGACGACACCCCGATCAACGAGACCCTGGTGCGCGACCTCGCCGGCGGCAACTTCCTGGCCCATCAGCGCAATGTCGTGCTGGTCGGCGGCACCGGCACCGGCAAGACCCATCTGGCCATCGCCATCGCCCGGGCCTGTATCCGCGACGGCGCCCGCGGCCGCTTCTTTAACGTCGTCGACCTCGTTAACAAACTCGAGGCCGAGGGCCGTACCGGCCGGCAGGGGCGCATCGCCGACTATCTCTGCCGCAAGGACTTCATCATCCTCGACGAACTCGGTTACCTGCCCTTCGCCCAGTCCGGCGGCCAACTGCTGTTCCACCTGGTCAGCCGCCTCTACGAGCAGACCTCGGTGATCGTCACCACCAACCTTGCCTTCGGCGAGTGGCCCAGCGTGTTCGGCGACGCCAAGATGACCACCGCCCTGCTCGATCGCCTCACCCATCACTGCGACATCGTCGAGACCGGCAACGAGAGCTGGCGGCTCAAAAACCGAGCCTGATCGACCGCCGCCGCTGCTGGCCGGCGCCCCTCCGCCTACGGCTCCGGATCACCGGCCAGCAGCAACCAACCGCATCCTTCAAGGGGTCAATCTTGGACGCCGATCCGGGGTCATTATTCAACGCCGATTGACAG
>JAGXAV010000283.1 GCA_018971455.1 Rhodospirillales bacterium | reverse complement strand
GACGAGGTTGGTGACGATGCCGTCCGCCGCCCGCGCCGTCAGCTGCACGGTGCCGCCATCGGCGACGATGGTGCCGGTGTTGGTCACCAGCGCCTGCACCGGCTTACCGTCGCGCCCCACCGGCACCTTGGTGACGGCCTGGCCGACATCGACGGAGAGCAGGCCGTCGCCGTAAAGATCGACGGTGTGGGTCGTCGCACCGGCGAGCACGACATGGCCGAGCTTGGCCGTGATGACGCCCGAATTGGCGACGGCCGGCGCCACCAGCGCGGCCAGACCCGCCTGGCCCACGGTGATGTGGCCGTGATTGACGATGCGCGCATTGGGCCGGGCGGGGATGTCGAACTTCATCCGCCCGTGCATGAAATTGTCGTTGGTGATGCCAGCAGCCGAGACCACCAGGCTCTGCGTGTTGACCTCCGCCGAGTTGGCGAACACCACGCCGGACTGGTTGACGATGACGACCTGGCCGTTGGCGGTGATGCGGCCGGCGATTTCGGAGGGATGCGGCGTGGTGACGCGGTTCAGCGTGACCGCGCCGGCGCCGGGCTGCTGGAAGGTGACGCTCTGCGCGGAGCCGACATTGAAGCTGCGCCAATCGACCACCGCGCGCTGGGAGCTCTGGTCGATCTGCGTGTTGGTGGCGGTGCTGCTGATCTGCGCGTTGCCGGCGGCGACCACGCCGCCCATCGGGCGCGCATTGGGCGCGAGCTGGGCGCGCGCGGGGGCGGCGAGCACCAGCAGCACCGCCGCCTGCAATGCCGTGCTGACCAGCAGGCCGGCGCGGCTGCGACGGGCCACGCGCATTGCCAACTCCGGGCGAACATGCCTTTTTGCCATTGCCAGCCCCTTTTGCGGCCCGCCCCGAGGCGGATCGCCGCGCCTGTCGTCAGAACCTCGCCAGAACCCGCCAGTAGAATGCCGTCGTCGGCAGGGCGGACACGCCGGTTGACGCGCCGGTCGGGTAGATCGTCAGCCGGCGCACGCCCTCGAGGTCGATCTCGGTGTAGCGGGTCAAGGACATCCGCACGCCGAGCCCGAAGGATTGCAGATGGTGGTTGGGATCGACCTTGCGGTTCTGCCAGGTCTCGCCCCAATCGTAGAAGCCGTAGAACTGTGCCGACGCCTCGACATCGTAGCCCAGCAGCGAGAAATTCGTCGGCGTGTTGAGCTGCAATTCGACGGTCGAGGCCAGCGCGTTGTCGCCGGTGACCTGCCCCGAATAATAGCCGCGATCGAGGCGGTTGCCGCCGAGGAAATACTGCTCCGAGGGCGGCAGGAGGTCGGGCGTGATCTGCCCGGACAGCACGCCCATCAGCGCCACGCTCGCGCCGCGCCAGGGCGCGAACAGCGTCTGCGTCCGGCTGAGATCGAGATCGGCCTTGAAGAAATTGATGCGCTCGCCCTGCCGGGGAGCGGTGGTGGTGCCGTTGCGCGAGCCGCCGAGCCCCTCGAGCCCGCGCGAGACCCGCAGCGCCAGCGTGTTCACGGCCGCGCGCTCGCCGCCCAGCCAGATGTCGCTGCGCGCATATTCCGCGCCGAGGCGCAGGATGCGCAGCGAATCACTGCTGAATTCGCTCGAGGCGTTGCTCGGCCCCTCATAGACCGTGCTCTGGATGGCGTCGAAGGCGCCGGTGACGTTCAGTGTCTGCAGGCGCGAGCGGATGATCGGGTAGCTCAGCTGGCCGCCGAACACCGTGGTGCGGCCGTCATAGCCGGCGGCGCGCAAATCGCCCGAGGGCGTCGCGTCGCCGGCGCCGCCATAGATCTTGGCGCGCAGGCCGCTCGATCCGAGGAACACCTCCGTCGAGGCCTGGCCGAAGATCTGCGTCGCGTTGAAGGTGCGGTAGAGGGACAGCTCGGTGCGTTCGCCGAACTGGGTGAAGCTGTTGAGGTCGAGCACCACCAGCCCCTCTTCCGGCCCGGCGCGGTTGAAGGCGCGGTTGTCGGCCGAGAAGATGCCGCCGACCGGGCGGCGGTTGACCTGGGCGATCAGCGTCAAGGCGCCCGGCTGGTCGGTAGAGGGGCGCAGCACGGCGCGGACGGTGACGCCGGGCACCTCCTGGGCGAGCAGCAGATAGCGTTCCAGCGTGGCGGTGTTGATCGCCTTGGGCTTGGTCAGCTGGTTGAGGAAGCGCAGCACCTGGGTGCCGGCCGGGCCGATATCGCCGTCGAGCTTGACCTCGGCGATGCGCCCTTCGGTGATGCGCAGGCGCAGCGTGTGATCGGCCTCGATGATGGCGGTCACCGTGGTCAGCACATAGCCGTGGGCGCGGTAATGCTGCAGCACCGCCAGCCGCGCCGCCTCGACCCGGGTGAGCGGCACGGCGGGGCCGATGATACGGCCGACCAGGCGGCTCAGCACCGCGTGGCGGAACACCGTGGCGCCCTCGATGGCGACGCGGCGGATGGCGACCGGGGTTGCGGGGGCGGCGTTGGCGCTGGCGGGTGGCGCAGGAATGAGCGGGCTGGGGTGCACGTTCGGCGCCGCCCGCGGCACCACCGCCGGCAGCGGCGAGCCCTGCGGCAGGGCCGTGGCCGGCACGCTCTGCGCGCGCGCCGCCGGCGTTGCGGCCAGCGCGAGCCACGCCGCGGCCAGGCAGGCCACGGTCATGTTGGATACGGTCATGTTGGTCACGGTCAGGCAGCCACGCATGGCGGACGCGGCGCCGCGCCAGGCCGCGGCACGCTCAGCCAAACTGCGCCCGGCCGGAGCCTCGCGCCGTCGATCATATCGCCCGAAGCTCACCCTGTGGCCCCCGCCCGGCCCAAACGTTAACACAAAATTGCCGTGCGGCTCCCTGCCTGTCAATGCGCGGTCTCAACGAGCGTCTGAAAATCCGTGATATTGCGTGCAACTCTTTGTCATGCACGGCATGGTTGTGCGGTCCAGACCGGTATTGCGCCGTGAACGCGCAGCGCGGGCCTGCCTCGCCACCGGCCGGACAGGCTCGTTGCCAGGTCGTGCCGCCGGCCCGGCCACGCGGCACCGGCGCCGCCCTTTGCGGCGCCGCATGTCAGGCTATAATGATGCCGCAGCGCGCAAAAGCGGTGGGTAAGGCGAAGGATCGGCGATGGAGGAGTCCCGGCTCGGCAAGTACGAATTGCGCGCGACGCTGGGCCGCGGAGCCATGGGCACGGTCTATGAGGGCTGGGATCCGGTGATCTCGCGCAAGGTCGCCATCAAGACCGTGCGCCTGCCCGATGCCCATGACGAGGAGGCACAGGAAGAGCTGGCGCGCTTCAAGCGCGAGGCGCAGGCGGCCGGCCGGCTGAGCCACCCCAACATCGTCGGCGTGTTCGATTACGGCGAGACCGCCGAGATTGCCTACATCGTCATGGAATACATCGACGGCCAGTCCCTCAAGGCGGTGCTCGACCGCAAGGAGCGCTTCCCGGTCGAGGAAATCCTGCGCGTCATGGAGCAGCTTCTCTCCGGGCTGCAATTCAGCCACGAGCGCGGCGTGGTGCATCGCGACATCAAGCCCGCCAACATCATGCTGACCAGCGGTGGGCAAGTGAAGATCGCCGATTTCGGCATCGCACGCATCGAGAGCAGCTCGATGACCCAGGCCGGCACCGTGCTCGGCACGCCGGCCTACATGTCGCCCGAGCAGTTCATGGGCCAGACGGTCGATGCGCGGACCGACATCTACTCGTCCGGCGTCATGCTCTACCAGCTGCTCACCGGCGAGCGCCCGTTCGAGGGCAGCATGTCGGCGATCATGCACAAGGCGCTGAACACCGAGCCGCCGCGGCCATCCGATCTGTCGGTCACCGCTCCGTAGGCGCTCGATGCGGTGGTGGCGCGGGCCATGGCGCGGCGGCCGGAGCAGCGCTATCCGGATGCGGCGGCCTT
>JAGXAV010000282.1 GCA_018971455.1 Rhodospirillales bacterium | reverse complement strand
GCAGGATGACGTTCTCGAGCGCGGAGAACTCGCCCAGCAGATGGTGGAACTGGTAGACGAAACCGATCCTGTCGCGCCGCAGCGCAGTGCGCTCGCTGTCCGGGGCCGCCCCGCCATCCCGCCCGGCAATCAGCACCTGGCCGCCATCGGGCTGTTCGAGCAGTCCGGCCAGATGCAGCAGGGTCGATTTTCCGGTGCCGGACGGCGCCACCAGAGCCACGATCTCGCCGGCGCGCAGGGTGAGATCGACCCCCCGCAGCACCGGAAGATCGCCCGCATCGCTGCGATAGGTCCGTCGCACATCGCGCAGTTCCAGCGGCTCAGCCATGGCGCAACGCCTCCACCGGGTCGGTGCGCGCCGCCCGCCAGCTCGGGTAGAGCGTCGCGAGCAGTGACAGCACGAGCCCGAGCGCGACCACGCGCCAGACATCGCCCCAGTCGATCGTGTTCGGCAACTCGGTCAGCATGAACACCGAGGAATCGAAAACCTGCCCGCCCGTGATGCGCTCGACGACATGCTGCACGGCGACGATATTGCGGCAGAAGACGACGCCGATCACCGTGCCGATCGCTGTGCCGGAAACGCCGACAAAGGCGCCGCACATGAGAAAGATGCGCAGGATCGCGCCGGTGCCGGCGCCGATCGTGCGCAGCACCGCGATATCGGCCCGCTTATCCTTCACCAGCATGATGAGCGAGGAGATGACGTTGAAGGCTGCGACCAGTACGATCATGCCGAGCACGATGAACATCGTGTCCTTCTGCACCTGGAGCACGCTGACGATCTGGTCATTGGCGTGCCGCCAGTCGCGCAGCAGCAGGTTGCGCCCGCGCAGGATGTTCGCCAGCGCCGGCAGCACGGCCTCGACATGCGCCGGATCGGCCACGCGGATCTGAAACCCCGTCACCGCATCGGGCATCTGGAAGAAGATCTGCGCCATCGCCAGCGGCAGGAAGACCACGCCGTTATTGTAGTCGCTGAGCCCGGCATCGAAGATCGCCACCACCTTGAAGGCGCGCACGCGCGGCACCGAGCCGAAGGCCGTCGCTGCCCCCTGCGGCGAGATCAGCGTGATCCGGCTGCCGATGCCCAGGCGGTAGAAGGCGGCGATGCCGGCGCCCACGGCGATCGCATCATCTCCGGCAAAAGCATCGAGGCTGCCGGCGATGATATGGTCGCTGATGGCATGCAGCCCCCGCAGATCGCCCTGGGTCACGCCGCGCACCAGCCCGCCGCGCGCCCCGCCCTGGTCGGTGGTCAGCAGGGCCTGCCCGTCGAGCACCGGCAGCACCGAAACGACGCCCGGCACCGCGCGCATGCGTGCGACGAGCGGCGCGAAGCCGGCAATGCGCTGGCCCGCCGTCGCCTCGATGCTGACATGGCCGTTGACGCCGAGCGCACGGGTCACCAGCGCGGTCTGAAAGCCAGACATCACCGAGGTCACGACGATCAGCGTGGCAACGCCGAGCGCGATGCCGACCAGCGAGAAGACGGCGATGATCGAGACGAACCGCTCACCCTTGCGCGCCCGCAGGTAGCGCCCTGCGACCATCCGCTCGAAGGCGCCGAACACTGCTA
Organism: Rhodospirillales bacterium; assembly: GCA_018971455.1. Lineage (GTDB taxonomy): Bacteria > Pseudomonadota > Alphaproteobacteria > Acetobacterales > Acetobacteraceae > REEB85. The sequence goes on along the minus strand of JAGXAV010000282.1, from coordinate 2,281 downwards.
GGACTCCACTGCCGAAAGAGCCGTCACCCCGCCGGCTGATCCCGCCCACGACATCGAGCTAGCGCACTGCCACATGGTGAACCATCCGGTCGGCTCCGTGCGCTACAGAAGCTTTGCCAGCGCCGCGTCCACCGGCATCTCCACCCGCTCCCCGCTCGCCCGCCGCTTCAGCTCCACCATGCCGGTTGCCGCACCGCGCGGGCCGACAATGATCTGCCAGGGATGCCCCATGAGGTCGGCATCGGCGAACTTCGCCCCCGCCCGCTCGGCCCGGTCGTCATAGAGCGCCTGGCCCGCGAACTTCGCATACAGGCTCTCGCACAGCGCATCGCAGGTCGCATCGCCGCTCTTGAGGTTGAGGATCGCCGCCCGCCAGGGCGCCACGCTGTCCGGCCAGATAATGCCGGCCTCGTCATGCGACGCCTCGATGATCGCGCCGACCAGGCGCGACACGCCGATGCCGTAGCTGCCCATGTGCGGCGCCACCGAGCGGCCATCCGGCCCGGCGACGGACAGGCCCATCGGTTCGCTGTATTTGGTGCCGAAATAGAATATGTGGCCGACCTCGATGCCGCGGCCCTCGCGCTTCTCGGCAACGTCGGCCCAGGCGCCGGCATCATGCTTCTCGTCGGTCGCGGCGTAGCTGCCCGTCATCAGCGCGAAGAAGCGCTCGAGGTCCGCCGGGCTGTCATGGGAGAACGCATCGCCCATGTAGTCGTTCTTCTCGAAGGCGGCGTCGTAGTACACCGCACTCTCGCCGGTCGGCGCGAGAATGATGAATTCGTGGCTGAGGTTGCCGCCGATCGGCCCGCTCTCGGCGGCCATCGGAATCGCCTTCAGCCCGAGCCGCTGGAAGGTGCGCATATAGGCCAGCATCATGCGCCGGTAGCTCACCACGGCGCCCTCGTAGTCGAGGTCGAAGCTGTAGGCGTCCTTCATCAGGAACTCGCGCCCGCGCATCACGCCGAAGCGCGGCCGCACCTCGTCGCGAAACTTCCACTGGATATGGTAAAGATTCTGCGGCAGCTCGCGGTACGACTTGACGGAGCTGCGGAAGATGTCGGTGATCATCTCCTCGTTGGTCGGGCCGTAGAGCAGGTCCCGCCCGTGCCGGTCCTTCAGCCGCAGCATCTCGGGGCCGTAGGCATCATAGCGTCCGCTGGTGCGCCACAATTCGGCGGACTGGATGGTCGGCATCAGCATTTCCTGCGCGCCGGCGGCATTCTGCTCCTCGCGCACGATCTGGCCGATCGCCGTCAGCACCCGCAATCCGGCCGGCAGCCAGGCATAGATGCCCGCCGCGGTCTGGCGCACCAGGCCGGCACGCAGCATCAGCCGGTGCGAGGCAATCTGCGCCTCGGCGGGGATTTCCTTCAGGGTGGGCACAAGGCTATGGGAGAGGCGCATCGTTCGTTCGCGTCCGTGCTGAGCAAGGGAACGGCAACCTACAGGGCTGCGTCCGCCCCCGCCAGCACCGATCCGCCAGCCTGAGGTGCCGTGTGAAGAAACGCCGCCATCCCGCGCGCCGGCCGGCGGGGTCGGGAGTTTTTGTGCGCCGCACAAGTAATAGACGAAATAAAACCACACCAATTCCGTTCAAATCGCACGAAACTGCGTGACACGGTGATGGGCATTGGTTAAACAAAAGAAAGGCCCGCGCGCCTCAAGGCGCAGCGGGCCAAGTTTAGGGAGGAAACGCCAGTCACACGGCAGGAAGAGGAGCAATTCCTCGTCCTGTCGTGATGATGGCGTGAGGCCATTCCCTCGTCCACGATTTTCCGCCCCCGATTTGATGAAAAAACCGCCTTTCAGACGGGATTTGCCCAATTTCAGGCGGATATGCCCATGAAAAAATCACGACATCCTATTTGTTGGGCATTGCCAGCCAGCCGCTGCGGAAGCTCAGCCACGGGCCGGTGATGACCACGTAGCAGCCCGCCCAGATCACGGCCGCGAGAATCGTGGTGATCGCGACCTTGCGCCACATCAGCGGCCGCTCCGGCGCGCCCCGCCAGCCGCTGGTCGCATCGGCGTCTTCCACCGGCCGCGTGCCGAAGGGCAGCACGGCGAACAGAAGCGTCCACCAGATAATCAGGTACAGCGCGACGCCGGTGAACGGGTTCATGCTCACACTCTCAACAGATGGATATCCACCAGCGGCCGTTTCTGCAGCCGCCGCCCGAGGGATCGGCGCAGGGCAGCGCGCGCGGCCTCGGCCAGTCCGGCATCCTCGCGCCGCAGCGCGGCCGGCAATTCATCCATGGCGGCCGCGAGTTCGCCG
>JAGXAV010000281.1 GCA_018971455.1 Rhodospirillales bacterium | reverse complement strand
CAGCCCGTCCCAGGGCAGGATGTAATGGCCGCGCCCGCCCGACGGGTTCGGCACCACCAGTTCGAGCGGCACCCGCGTGCCCGGCCGCGCCCGCGCGCCGGCCAGCTGCGGGGTGGTGAACGGCACGGCCACGCCGCGCTCGAGAAACGTGCTCGGCAGAAAGCTCTCCACCGCCGGCGGCAGGGCAACGGCGCCCGCCTGGTCGCTCATCGCGGGGGCATCATCGCGCGCCGCATGGCGGCGCGGCCGGCGCGGGCGAAGGGGTCGCGTTCTCGGGCACGGAAAGACACCTGCTTGTTGGCCCGGCAGGATGCCCGAAAACCCTGAAGGGAAGGTTGCCGCCCCCGGCGCGGCGAGCGCCCCGCCTACCGGCCGCGCCAGACCGGCTTCTGCTTGGCCACGAAGGCGCGCGCCGCGTTGTGGAAATCCTCGGTCTCGACGAAGCCGTTCACCGCGAGATCCTCGGCCGGGGTGATCGGCAGCGCCCCGCGCAGCTTGCGCAGCGCCGCCTTGTGGAAGCGCGCCGAGAGCGGGCTGCCCTCGCTGATGCGCGCCGCCAGCGCCGTCGCCTCCGCCTCCACCTGGCCATCCGGCACGACGCGCGACAGCAGGCCCTTCGCATAGGCCTCGGTGCCGGTGAAGATGCGCCCCTCGATCAGGATCTCGGCGGCGACGCCGGTGCCGACCATCTCGATGATCGGGTCGATCTCGGCATAGGGGTACCAGATGCCGAGATTGCGCGCGGTGATGCCGAAGCGGATGCCCTCGCCGCCGACGCGGAAATCGCACATCGTGGCGATGCCCGCGCCGCCACCGATGCACGCGCCCATGATCATCGCCACCACCGGGTGGCGGCACAGCCGCACCGACTGCATGGAGGTGTGCAGCACGCTGGCATAGCGATCCTCGCGCGCCCGGTCGCCGCGCTCCTCGGCGAAGGCGGCGATGTCGGCCCCGGCGCAGAACGCCTCCGTTCCGGCCCCGCGCAGGATGATGCAGCGCAGATCGAGATCCTCCGACAGCGCCTCCATCGTGCGCTGCAGGCCCTCCCACATCGACAGGTTGAAGGCGTTGCGCACCGCCGGGCGGTTGAAGGTGACGGTGGCGACGGCGCCGTTGCGCACGATCGGCATCAGGGGATGGTAGCTCTCGCTCATGGAAATCCTCCGTTCGCCGCGAGCCTCTCACGCGGCCGGCAGATCGTCCATGGCCGGCCGGCCGGTGACGTGGCGCCAGTGATGCCAGAGCAGCCGCGCGGCGAGCGAACGCCAGGGCCGCCAGCCGGCGGCGAGCGCCCGCAGCGCGCGCGGGCCCGGCCGCTCCGCCAGGCCCTTCAGATGCGCCGCCGCCGCCGCGAGCGCGAGATCGCCGGCCGGAAACACGTCCATCCGTTGCAGCGCGAACAGCAGATAGACCTCCGCCGTCCACGGCCCCAGCCCGCGCACCGCGCAGATCGCCGCGATCGCCGCCTCGTCGTCGAGCCCGTCCAGCCGCGCCGTGTCGAGCCGGCCATCGGCGAAGGCCTCGGCGAGCGAGCGGGCATGGGAGATCTTCGGCCGCGACAATCCGGCGGCGCGCAGATCATCCTCGGTGAGGGCGAGCAGGCCGGCGGGCTCCAGCGCCCCCGGCAGGGCGGCAAGGCGGCGCCATATGGCGCCGGCGGCCTGGTTGCTGATCTGCTGGCCCATGATGGCCTGAAGCAGGCCGGGGAAACCGGCCGGGCGCCGCCGCCACGGCAGCGGGCCGGCGGCACGCTCGATGCCCGCCAGATCGGCGTCCAGCGCGGCCAGGCTATCGAGGCCGGCGCGCGCCGCGGGGGGAGGAGAGGGAAAGGTCACGCACCGGATTATCGCCGCGGCAGAGGCTTCGGCAATTGGCGCGCGGCACGAGGCGGGGCCAGCACGCTGTGGGCGAGGCGGATCAGATGCTCGGCCGCCCCCTGTTGCCCGGCGCGCCCGGCCTCCTCGGCCAGCGAGATGAGCCGGTCAGACAGCACCAGCGGGCTCGGAGGGCTGGTGGAGGCGATCGAAGGCTGGGCCATGACGACGGCTCCTGAAGGGTTTTCCCGCAAATCCGGCGCGCCGCTTTGGGCGCCCCACGGGCATTTCAGGCCCGCTTTGTTTACCGTTGCGTTAATTGCGCGGCGGTCGCGGGCCGGAATCGTGACGAACGCGGCGCGCCTCGCCGGGACCGGTGCGCGCCCGCAACGCCGGCCACGCCTCCTCCCAGCAGCAATGATGATCGAAGCCCGCCAGCACGACGATCTCGGGCGCGGGCCCGGTGCGGAAGCGGGCGGCATAGGCGCGCGCCACGGCCTCGCCGACCACATCGTCCTTGCCGCCGACGAAATGGGTCTGCGGAATGTCGCGCAGCTCGCGCCAGGCATCCGCCGGATTGAGCGAGCCGGTCAGCGGCGAGGCCTCGTGCTCCTGCGTCCAGACGCGGGTTTCCAGGTCGCCCGCAACGGTGATCAGCCGGCTGACATCCCGCCGCCCGGCCGCCACCAGTGCCGCCACCGCGCCGCCGCCGGAATATCCCACCAGGATCACCCGCCTTGCGTTGAAGCGCTGCTTGAGGCGATCCACCGCCTGGCTGGTGGCGCGGATCACCTCCGGCGCGAAGCGATGGCTGGTCCAGTATTTGGCCGAGCAGGCCCGCCGCTCGCCCGGCCCGACGAACTGGCACGGCCGCGCGAGATAGGCCGCCGCCGAGGGGTCGCGCAGGGCGAGCCGCAGCGCGAGCGGATCGGTCGGCGTCGGGTCGGCCGAGGGCGTCGAGGGGTCGATCCAGGCGAGGCCGTCGCCTTCCAGATAGACGGTGAGCGTCGCGGCGCGGCGGCGCGTGGCCGGCACATAGGCCGCCAGGGTGAAGGGGTCGGCCGCGATCATCTCCCGCCGCCAGCCCGCGCGGGCGGCCAGCGCATCGGCATGGGCGCGGCGCTGCGCGAGGCTGGGCACCGCCACGCATCCCGCCAGCAGCAGCAGCACGACAAGGGCCGCGCAGCGTTTCAATCGATCCCCCCGCCGTCGCCCGCGCCGGGCGCCACCGCGCCGATCGCGGGGCGCCCGTGCGGGGTGTCGAGCCTCAGAAAGGCAGGCGCATCCTGACCGAGGCCGTCTGGTTGCTGAAGCCGTCACGCAGCTCGACATCGTAGCGCGCCGTGAGCTCGACGCCGTTGCCGGTGCGCCCGACCAGGCCGACGCCGCCCCGTGCCAGCCACGGGCTCGCCTTCAGCCCGCGGGTCACGAAGGCCGAGCCCGGATCGCCGGCGAAGGCGGAGGTGATGCTGGCCCGCTCATTGAGCACATCATAGCCGCCGCCGAGATTGGCCGTCACCATGAGCCGATCGTTCAAGGCGTGGGTGACCTTGGCGTCCACCCCGGAAATCAGCTCCTGCGCCGTGTTGCCCTGGACGTTGAGGTTGAGCGCGCCGGCGCCGGTTTCGCCGTAGCTGTCGGTATGCACGGTCGTGTAGTCGAGCCGCACCGAGGGGATGAGGCGAGTGCGCTCGCCGAACGCGAAGCCATGCGACAGACCCACCCCGACATGGCCGCTGACGCTGGCATAGCTGGAGCTGGCAACGCTGTTGGCGAACAGGATGTCGCGATGGCCATCGGTGTCGTGGCGGCCGATATCGGCCTGGACGTTGATGGTGGTGGCCGGATCCAGCTTGTAGCTGCCATAGCCGATGAGAAGGTAGCTGTTGACCCGCGATCCCTGCGGCGCGGCGGCGGAGCTGCTGTCGATGATGCTGTGCGCATAGGCGAACGCAAGGCCCACGCGCACCGCCTCCGCGGGCTGGCCGTCGGCGCCCATGATCACGCCGTAGGAGCTCGCGCTGTAGCCGGCCGCGCCGTCGCGGCCATCCTGGCT
>JAGXAV010000280.1 GCA_018971455.1 Rhodospirillales bacterium | reverse complement strand
GCGCGGCTACCACGCCATGATCGCGGCACCCGAGGGGCACACGCGCGTGCCGGTGATGCCGAGCGACGGCAAGATGGCCAATACGATGACCGCGCACGGCTTGCGCATCGCGGGCCAGGTGGAGATCGCCGGGCTCGACGCGGCGCCCAACTGGAAGCGCGCCGAAATCCTGCGAGACTACGCGCTGCGCACCTATCCGGCCCTGCCGCGCGATCTTCCCGCCGAGCGGGTGAAGGTGTGGATGGGCCATCGTCCCTCGACGCCCGACGGCCTGCCCTGCATCGGCCCGGCCTCGGGCTGCGCGGATGTGGTGCATTGCTTCGGCCATGGCCATGTCGGGCTGGCCGCCGGGGCGCTGTCCGGCCGGCTGGCCGCCGATGCGGTGAGCGGCAAGACGCCGGCGATCGACCTCACCCCCTACGCGGCCGCCCGCTTCAGGTGAGGGTGGAGAAATCCGGCGGCCGCAGCCCGGCATGCAGCCAGGTGATGAGCGAGTGGATGTCGAACGTCGGCAGGCCGATGGCGGCGCGCAACGCCCGCGCATAGGGCGGCATGTTGGTGCATTCCAGCACGATCGCCCCGATATCGGGGTGGCGTGACACCAGGGCGCGGCCGGCATCGAGGATGTCCTGCGCGGCGAGATCGATGTCGAGATCCGGCTTCTCGGCCCGGATCAGCACGCGGAAGAACTCGCGCCCGCCTTCGGTCCCGGCGATGGGCGTGTCGGGCGGCACGCCGGCCGCCGCGAGATGGCGTGGAGTCAGGCGCTCCTTGCTGACCGTGATGATGCCGACGCGCTGGCCGGGCGGCAGCATGGCTTGCACCCAGGGAACCTGCATCAGGGCGCTCGTCGCCACCGGCACCCGCACATGGGCGGCCAGTTCGTGCTGGAAAATCGACAGGAAGCCGCAATTCGTGGTGATTGCCTCGGCGCCCTGGTCCACCAGCTCGGCGGCAGCGGCGAGGAAATCGTCGAGCAGGCCTGCGGCGGCGCCGAGCACCACTCGCTCCGGGCTGGCACCCTTGACGACGCGGTAGAGCACGGGGAACGGCCAGCTTCGCGCATTGCCCATGTCGCCCGGAATGCGCGCGAAGCGGGCCTCCAGCATCAGGATGCCGAGCGGCGCGCCATAGATCGCCTTGCCGCCCCGTGCGACGCCCGCGATGCCGGCTTGCATGGCTGATCCTCCCCGCGGCGATTGCCCAAAGCCCGTTCTCGCGACATGCTGGCATGACATCTTCCAGGGGGAAACCATCATGGCCGACCGGCCCTTCACGCGCGCCGACCTCGAGACGCTCAAGCAGTGGGACACGCCGACCATCTGCAACGGGCTGGAGATCCTGGTGCCGGAGCGCCGCGCCATCGGCTTCACCACCTCCCAGATGGTCGCCGTCGATCGCAAATTCCCGCCCATCGTCGGTATTGCCCGCACCGGGCTGATCCGTTCCAAGGAGAAGCCGCGCGGCCCGATCCCGCCGCGCGAGGATTGGTACGAGTACGTCGCCATGACCGGAGAGCTGCCGACCATCGCGGTGATCCAGGACATCGACGACCAGCCCGGCTACGGCGCGTTCTGGGGCGAGGTGCAGACCACGGTGCATGCCGGGCTCGGCGTGCTCGGCTGCGTGACCAACGGGTCGTATCGCGATCTCGACATGCTGGCGCCCGGCTTTCAGATCATCGGCGGCTGCGTGGTGCCGAGCCATGCCCATGTGCACATGACGCAGATGCGCTGCGACGTGAACATCCTCGGCATGGTGGCCGGGCATGACGACGTGATTCACGCCGATTTCCATGGCGCCGTCGTCGTTCCCGATGATTGCGTCAAGCGCCTGCCCGCCGCCATCGATCTGGTCAGCCGCCGCGAGCGCGTCATTCTCGACATGGCCACGGCACCCGGTTTCAACAGCGCCAGGATGCGCGCCGCGTTGAAGCAATCCGGCGAGATCCACTGAGCGGAGAGGAAGACCGCCCCACGCTGCGGACGGAAATCGCGAGCCTGCTGCGTCTCGCGGTGCCGCTGGTGCTGAGTCAGCTGGCCATCATCGGCCAGAGCGTCGTGCTGATGGTGCTGGCCGGCCATCGCGGGGCGGCGGTGCTCGGGGCGGTCGCGATCGGCACCAATGTGTGGAACCTCGCCATCATGGCGATGGTGGGCACCATGATGGCGCTCTCGCCCAGCGTCTCGCAGCTGGACGGGGCGGGGCGGCGCGGCGAGACCGGGGCGCTGTTCCGCCAGGCGCTGTGGCTGGGGCTGGCGCTCGGCATGGTGCTGGGGGCTGCGATGTTTGCCGGCGGGCCGGCGCTGGCCGCGGCCATGGGGGTGGATGCGGCGCTGCTGCCGGGGGTGCGGGCCTTCCTGCATGCGATGAGCTTCGGCGCGCCGGCGGTCAGTCTGTTCCTGGCCTGCCGGGGGCTCTCGGAAGGCCTCTCCCACCCGCGGCCGGCGACGCTGATCTGCACGCTCGGGCTCGTTCTGCTCGGCCCGATCGGCTATGCGCTGATGTTCCATCTCGGGCTCGGCGCGCTCGGCGCCGGCCTGACCGAGGCGGCCGTGGTGTGGCTGCAACTGGCGGTCTTTGCGCTGTACCTGCGGGGCAGCCGGCTCTACCAGGGGATCGGCTGGGGGGCCGGCCGGCGCGGGCCGGATCTGGCGGCGATCGGGGGGCTGTTCCGGCTTGGCGCGCCGATGGCCGGCAGCGTGCTGATGGAGGTCGGCATGTTCAGCGCCACCGCCCTGCTGGTCGGCCGCTTCGGTGCTGCCGCCATTGCCAGCCACCAGATCGCCCTCAGCGTCGCCTCGGTGAGTTTCATGGTGCCGCTCGGCCTGGCGATGGCGATCACCGTGCGCGTCGGCCACGCCGTCGGCCGCGGCGACGCGATCGGGGTGCGGCGCGCCGCCTATGGCGGCATGGCCCTGGCGCTGACCAGCCAGGCGATCGCCTGTGCGGCGATGCTGACCCTGCCCGGGCGGATCGCCAGCCTCTACACCGACGATCCGACGGTGCTGCGCGCGGCGGTCGGGCTGCTGTTCCTCGCCGCCCTGTTCCAGCTTTCCGACGGCGTGCAGGTGGCCTGCAACGGGGCGCTGCGGGGATTGAAGGATGCGCGCGCGCCCATGCTCATCACCATGCTGGCCTATTGGGGGGTGGGCATGCCGGTGGGATGGGCGCTCGCCTTCCCCGCCGGCGGGCGCACGCCCGGCATGTGGGTGGGGCTGATCGCCGGGCTGAGTGTCGCCGCCATCCTGCTGCTAGCGCGCTTCCGCATCGTCGCCGGGCGGGTTGCCGCCGCCGAGTAGCGCGCCAGGGCAGCGGCCGGCGCGGGCCTCACGCCTCAGTGGCGGCCGCCATGCGCGCGGTCCACCAGCGCGATCGCCAGCATCGAGGCGATGAACACCAGGTGCACCGCAGCCAGCACCAGCAGCCGCTCGCCGGCGCCGTCCCGCATGAAGGCGCGCAGGAGGTGGATGGCCGAGATCAGCACGATGGACAGCATCACCTTGAGCTTGACGTTGCCGCTATCGAGCTTGCCGAGCCATTCCGGCTTGCTCGCATCCTCGGCGACCGCGATGCGCGAGATGAAGCTCTCATAGGAGGAGACGGCCACCATCACCAGCAGGTTGGCGACCAGTACGAGGTCGAGCACCGAGAGCAGAACGAGGGTCAGATCGACATCGGTGATGCTGCCGAGCGAGCTCGCCAGATGCAGCAATTCCCGCCCGACCATGGCGTAGATGGCGACCAGTGCCGCCAGCAGCGCCAGGTACAGCGGCAGCAGCAGCCATCGCGCGCCCAACAGCGCGCCCTCGATCAGGCGTTCCATGCGGCCCCCGTTCCCGTTCGCCCGACGATGCCCCGGCGCGCGGGGCCGGGCAA
>JAGXAV010000279.1 GCA_018971455.1 Rhodospirillales bacterium | reverse complement strand
GCGATCGCCACCGCATCGGCGCGCGCGAAGGGGGCGTAGGGCAGGCGGGTGAAGGGCGGCACGCGCGCGGCCAGGTCCGGCGGCGCCTGGCAGGCGGCCAACAGCAGCACGCCGAGCAGGCAGGCGGGGGCGGCGCGCCGCCCGGCTGTGCGGCGGCGCATGCGCTCAGGGTGCCGCGGCGTTGGACGCGGCCGGGCTGGACAGCCGCCCGCGCCAGGCGCGCCATGCGATCACCAGCATCGCCACCAGCCCGATGCCGCCCAGCAGGCGGTACATCCAGCGCGCGCCAAGCCAGGCGGCGATCCACCACCCGCAGGCGACGAAGGTCGCCGCCCAGATGCCGGCCGCGGCGAGATTGAGCAGGGCGAAGCGGGTGCGGTTCATGCCCGCCACCCCGCAGGCCGCGGCGGCGATGTTGCGCACGCCATAGGCGAAGCGGTAGCTCAGCACGAACAGCGCGCCGTAGCGCTCCAGCACGCGATGGACCTGGGCGATGCGCCGCTCGGCACCCGCGAAACGGCGCAGGATGCGCGGCCCGAACCGCCCGCCGAGGGCGAACCAGAGCTGGTCGCCGGCAAATGAGCCGAGCCAGACGCAGGCGAACAGCAGCCATGGATCGACCAGCCGGGTGGAGCGCCCCACCGCGGCGGCCAGCAGGACGAAGGTCTCCCCCTCGAAGAACGACCACAGGAAGGCCGCCACATAGGCGAAACCGCCCCATTCGGCCCAGAAATGGGTCACTTAATGCGTCACTTTCCGTGCGTCACGCGCGCGCGTTTCCCCGCCTTGTCCCGGCACAATGCCGCATCCGCGCCCGCGCGAGAACCCCGCTCACGCGGCCGGCTGCATCGCGTGATCCGGAAACAGCGCGCGCAGCCCGGCCTCGCTCGCGGCACAGCGGCCGCGCTCGGTGATCAGCCCGCTGACCAGGCGCGCCGGCGTCACGTCGAAGGCGGGGTTGGCGGCGTCGCTGCCCGGCGGCATCACCCGGATCGTGGCGATGGTGCCGTCCAGCGCCCGGCCGGTCAGCAGCGCCACCTCGCTCGCCGCCCGCTCCTCGATCGGGATCTCGCCGATGCCGTCGGCGATCGACCAGTCGATCGTGGAGGAGGGTAGGGCGACCCAGAACGGCACACCATTGTCGTGCGCCGCCAGCGCCTTGAGATAGGTGCCGATCTTGTTGGCGACATCGCCCTCGCGCGTAACCCGGTCGGCGCCGACGATCACCAGATCGACCATGCCGTGCTGCATCAGATGGCCGCCGGCATTGTCCACTATGACGGTGTGGGCGATGCCGTGCTTGCCCAGCTCATAGGCGGTCAGCGCCGCCCCCTGGTTGCGCGGGCGCGTCTCGTCCACCCAGACATGCACATCGATGCCCTGTTCGTGGGCGGCGTAGATCGGCGACAGCGCGGTGCCCCAGTCGACGGTGGCCAGCCAGCCGGCATTGCAATGCGTCAGCACGTTGACCCGCTGGCCGGTGCGCGCGGCGATGTCGCCGATCAGGCCGACGCCGTGCTGGCCGATCGCCTGGCACATCGCCACATCCTCGTCGGCGATGGCCTGCGCCTCGGCATAGGCGGCGGCGACGCGCAGCGCGGCGGGCAGCGGGCGCAGCCGGGCGAGCATGCGCGCCACCGCCCAATGCAGATTGACCGCGGTCGGCCGCGTTGCGGCCAGGATCGCCGCGTCTCGCTCCATTGCCATGTCCGACGCATCGGCGCGCAGCGCGAGGCACAGGCCGACTGCCGCCGTGGCGCCGATCAGCGGCGCGCCGCGCACCTGCATGGCCCGGATGGCGTGCGCCGCGTCGGCCAGCTCGGCCAGGCGCAGAATCTCGAGCGCCCAGGGCAGGCGGGTCTGGTCGATAATCCGCACCGACCATCCATCATGGCCGTCCACCCAGATGCTGCGGTAGGGCGTTCCGTCTATTTTCATTTTATATCAACATATTGATCAGATGCGTTGATGCAACACGCAAACCAGGGTGAACAGCCGGCGGGCGGTTTCGAAGTCGATTTCCACTTTGCCGGCGAGGCGCGACCGCATCAGCGCCGCCCCTTCATTGTGCAATCCGCGGCGCCCCATGTCGATTGCCTGGATGCGCGCCTCGCGGCCCTCCTCGAGCGCCATGAGGTGGCTGTCCACCAGCATCTGGTAGTCCTTGATCAGCCCGCGGAACGGGCCGAGGGACAGCACCAGCGTGCGCAGGGCGCTGTCGTCGGGCCGGCGGATATCGAAGACGAGCCGGCCCTCCTGGATGGAAAGATGCAGCCCGTAGGGACCCGGCTCGGCCTCCTGGCCGGTCGGGGCGAAGCTGTTCTCCACCAGCAGGTCGGCCACCGCCTGGGCGCGATCGGCCTCCAGCATCGGCGAAAGGCGCGTCAACGCCTCGCCCTCGAGCGCGATGCGCGCCAGGCGGAATGCGAGGCCCGCGGGTTGCGCGGCTTCAGCCATCCGTATCGGATTTGAACATCCCGAGCTTCAGCATCAGCCCGACCGTGGCCCCCTTGATCGGCCGCAGCAGGGTGAGCGACAGGATGGTTGTCAGCGGCAGCCAGATCGCCGCATGCACCCAGAGCGGCGGCGACGCGGCCTTCTCCAGCATCAGCATGCCGAGGATGATGATGTGCCCGACGATGGCGATGGTGAAATAGGGCGGAGCATCATCGGCGCGCAATTCGCCGAGCGGCGCGCCGCAGGCGCCGCAGGCGTCGACCACGCGCAGATAGCCGCAGAACAGCCGCGTCGTTCCGCAGGCGGGGCAGCGCCCGGCGAAGCCGCGCGCCATCGCACTCGCCAGCGACGGCACCGGCCAGGGCGTCGCCTTGGGCGCACGATCGGGTTGCCAGCGGACGGGGAGGGCCTGGGACAAGGTCGGTGCTTTCATGCCGGGCGCGGCGAAGAGCTTCGCCGCGCCGCAACATGTGACGCCGTACGCGCCGCCGATCAAGCTGTTTCCAAGTGGCGGCGTGCCGCCGGCGGCGGCGCGGCATGATGGAGGGCGGGGCCGGAGAGGGCGGAAATGCTCATCGGTGAACCTCTTGCGGGATGGGCCGGGCTGCGGCGAACGCCGCGCGGCGCGGGGCAGGCCGGGCCCGGGGGGGAAGCCGATCGGCGGGATTTTCCTGCCGGGATGCGCCGCGTCATGCGGTCCAGCCCAGCCATACGCGCCAAAGCCTAACCCGAGCCTAACGCCGCGGCGCGGCTCAGTCCGGCGGCGTCGCGCCCACCTGGCCGGTGATCGGGCCGTAGGAGTCCGGGCGGCGATGGGCGGCGAAATTGAACATCTTGGCGCGCCCCTGCAGGCAGGCATCGAGGTTGCAGTCGGCGAGGATCACCTCGTCCTCCAGCGTTTGCGCCTCGACCACGATGCGCCCGTCCGGATCGACGATGCACGAGCCGCCGATCAGCCCCGAGCCGTCCTCATCGCCCGCCTTGGCGACGGCGACCGCCCAGGTGGCGTTCATGTAGGCGTTGGCCTGGGCGACGAGCTGGGAGTGGAAGGTGCGCAGCCCCGCATCCTCGCCCTCGCCGCCATTGGGGTCGTAGGCCGCCGAGTTGTAGCCGATGCAGACCAGTTCCACCCCGCGCAGCCCGAGCACGCGCCACGCCTCGGGCCAGCGCCGGTCGTTGCAGATCAGCATGCCGAGCACGCCGCCGCCCAGCGCATCCGGCGCGCGGAAGGTCGGAAAGCCGAGATCGCCGTAGGAGAAATAGCGCTTCTCGAGCTGCTGGAACCGCGCCCCCGGCCGCGGCTCCACCGTGCCCGGCAGATGGACCTTGCGATACTTGCCGATCAGCGCCCCATCCGGCCCGACCAGCACGGCGCTGTTGAAACGCCGCCCATCGGCCGCGGTCTCGGCATAGCCGATGGAGAAGCCGACCT
>JAGXAV010000278.1 GCA_018971455.1 Rhodospirillales bacterium | reverse complement strand
TGCGCGGCGACGCCGCCACCGGCGCGGAGGCGGTCATCCGCGTCGCCGACCGGCGGGCGGCCATGTCCGCGACCCGCCGGCCGATCGGCGGGCAGGCCCGCGGCATGCTCGCGGCCATGGGCGGGTGGAGCCTGCGCGCGGCCTGCCGGGTGGCGGCCGGCTGGCCGACCGGGCGGGTCTGCGTTGCCGTGGGCGCGGCGCAGTTGCAGGAGCATCTGCTCATCGCCCAGGTCGCCCTCGCGCTGGAGGAATCGGGCCTTGCGGCTGAGCGGTTGGAACTTGGGCTGGACGAAATCCTCCTCGACGGGCTCGACACGGATGGCTACTTCGCGCTGGCCGCCCTGCGCGACCGTGGCGTGGGGCTGATGCTCGACGGATTCGGCGCCGAATATGCGAGCCTGCTGGCGCTGCGCCGCCTGCCGCTGACCGCGCTCAAGCTCGCGCGCCCGCTCTCGGGCGCGGCGGCGGATTCGGCGGAGGATCGCGTGCTCCTGCACGCCGTCGTTGAAACCGCCCACGCCTTCGGCCTGGTGGTGATCGCGGATGCCGCCGGCACCGCCGCCCAGCGCGCCCGCCTGCTGGCCAGCGGCTGCGACGAGACCCAGAGCCGGGACGGCGCGCCGGCGCCCTGCTTGCATCCGCCGCCGCGCCGCGCACATAAGGCCGGGTGAGCGAGCACAGCCAGACCGAAGCCGAGATCCTGCGCCTGGCGGCGGCTGCCGGTGCCGGCAGGTCGATCAGCCCGACCGAGGTGGCGCGCGCCCTGGCACCCGGCCCCGGCGATGCCTGGCGCAGCCGGCTGACCGCCATTCGCCGGGCCGCCATCCGCCTGGCCGAGGCCGGGCAGATCGACATCCTGCGCAAGGGCAAGCCGGTCGCCGCCGCGGATGCGCGCGGCGTCATCCGGCTGCGCCTGCGCGGCGCGGAGGATGGCTGATGCGCCGCCCTGACGCCCTGCCCTGACGCCCCTGATGAACGGAGACACCCAAACGATGCGCGGCCTTGGCCCATTCCTGAGGGATGCCTGGCACCTCGCCCGGCCCTATTTCCGATCCGAGGAGAAATGGTCGGCCCGGCTGCTGCTGGCGTCGATCATCGCGCTGAACCTCGCCATGGTGGGCATGAGCGTGATCCTCAGTTTCTGGAACCGCGCGTTCTACAACAGCCTGCAAGACAAGGATTATAAAAGTTTCCTTGATCTTCTTTTCTTCTATAAACCGACCCCTGGCAGCGGCTTCTTCGGCATCATGCCGGGGTTTTGCGAGGTCGCGGCGCTCTACATCCTGGTCGCCGTCTACACCACCTACCTCAACCAGTGGCTGCGCATCCGCTGGCGCCGCTGGCTGACCGGGCGCTTCCTCGACCGCTGGCTGGCCGACCGCGCCTATTACCGCATCAGCCTCCAGCAGGCCGCCGGCAACGGGGTGGGGACCGACAACCCGGACCAGCGCATCGCAGACGACCTCAACAGCTTCGTCACCGACACGCTGTCCCTGAGCCTCGACCTGCTCAGCAACGTCGTCTCGCTGTTCAGCTTCATCACCATACTGTGGTCGCTGTCCGGGCCGATGGTCATCCTCGGCCTCAACGTCCCCGGCTACATGGTCTGGGTGGCGCTGCTCTACGCCGCCATCGGCACCTGGCTCACCCATCTCATCGGCCGGCCGCTCGCCGCGCTGAATTTCCGCCAGCAGCGGGTGGAGGCGGATTTCCGCTTCGGGCTGATGCGCCTGCGCGAGAATGTCGAGGGCGTGGCGCTGTACGGCGGCGAGGCGCAGGAGCATGGCGGCCTCGATGTCCGCTTCCAGGCGGTGATCGCCAATTGGTGGCAGATCATGCAGCGCACCAAGATGCTCAACGCGCTGGTCGCCGGTTACGGCCAGATCGCCATCGTCTTCCCGATCATCGTCGCCGCCCCGCGCTACTTCTCGGGCAAGATGGCGCTGGGCGGGCTGACGCAGACCGCCGGCGCCTTCGGGCAGGTGCAGGGCTCGATGTCGTGGTTCGTCAACGCCTATGCCTCGCTCGCCGGCTGGCGCGCCACCGTCGAGCGTCTGGCCACCTTCCATCGCGCCATCGAGGCGGCGCGGGCGGCGGCCGGCCAGGGCGTGCGCGCCGATTGGGCGCCCTCCGGCAGCAATTACGTGCTGGAAGGCGTGACACTCGCCCTGCCGGACGGCCGCCCCCTGCTCGCCCCGGTCGATCTCGCGCTCACCCGCGGCCAGTCGGTGGTGGTGACCGGGCGCTCGGGCTCCGGCAAATCGACGCTGTTCCGCGCGCTTGCCGGCATCTGGCCCTTCGGGGCCGGCCATGTGCGCCGCCCCGCCGGGAGCTTCCTGTTCCTGCCACAGCGCCCCTACATCCCGCTCGGCACGCTGCGCCAGGCCCTCACCTACCCGGCATCCGTCGATGCCTACGAGCCCGCCGCGATCGAGACGGCGCTGGACGATGCCGGGCTCAGCCATCTGCGCCCGCAGCTGGACGTGGAGGAGAACTGGGCGCAGCGCCTGTCGGGCGGCGAGCAGCAGCGCGTGGCGCTGGCGCGCGCCCTGCTGGCGCGGCCGGACTGGCTGTTCCTCGACGAGGCGACGGCAAGCCTGGACCCGGAAGCGGAGGCCGCCCTCTACGCCACGCTGCGCCAGCGCCTGCCGGCGACCACGCTGGTCTCCATCGCGCACCGCCCCTCCGTCGCCGCCCTGCATGACCGCCATCTGGTCTTCGAGCGCGGGCGCGACGGGGAGGCGACGCTGGGCGAGGCGGCGTTGAAGGCGGCCGAATGAGGGGCGAGATTTAACCCGGGCGCAACGGCCGGTGGTCTAGGCTCGCCTGCGGCAATTCCCGGGAGCGGTGCGCATGCTGGTGACGACAACGGAGAACGTGGCGGGCCGGAGCGTCCAGCGGACGCTGGGCCAGTGCTTCGGCGTGGTGGTGCGCAGCCGCGGGCTGGGCGGCAACATCATGGCCGGGCTGCGCTCGCTCGCCGGCGGCGAGATCAAGGAATACACCGCCATGATCGAGCAGGCGCGCCGCCACGCCATCGACCGCATGGTGGAAAGCGCCACCGTCATGGGCGCCAACGCCGTGGTGATGATGCGCTTCGACACCTCCGAGATCGGCCAGACGATGAGCGAGGTGGTGGCCTACGGCACCGCGGTCATCCTCGAGGCCGATCGCGGCTGAGGCCGTCATGCTGCGCCGCGTCCTGCTGTGGCTCACCGGCGCGGGCGCGCTGCTCAGCCTGTCGCAGGTGCTGCGCGGCCAGAGCGGGGCGATCGCGCCCGCCGTGATCTCCGGCCTGATCTGGCTCGGCCTGATGGGCGAGCGGCACCGTTACAAACCCGCATCGGCACGCCCGCAAGGCCCCGGCTGGGAGGAAACCGGCGAGCGCTTCATCGACCCGCAGACCGGGCGCCTGGTCACCGTCTTCATCCGCCCGGCCACCGGCGAGCGTGCCTATGTCGATTCCGATGCCAATGCCAATGCCAATACTGATGCCAATACTGGCGCCGGAGGAAAAGCGGGCTGACCGGCGCGCCTATTGCGGCATCACGTAGCCCTTTTGCCCGGGCGCCAGATCGTTCTGCGCCACCTGGACGGTCGAAGTCTGGGTATGCTGCCCGTCGGACAGCACCTGCCGGACGTCGCGCACCTTGCGCCCCTGTGCGTCGGTGTACCAGTTGCTCACCGGCATGACATAACCCGAGACCTTCTGCCCGTCGCTGGTCCTTGCCGGCGCGTAGGAGATGCGATGGCCCTTCGGCGCCGTGGCCGCCAATTGCGTGTCGCGCGCCAGGCGGTGCTGGTCGGCGCAGCCGAGCTGGTGGGCGAATGCGCGGCTGGTCAGGAAGCCGAGCGCGCCGCCGACCAGGCCGCCGACCGCCGCCCCCGTCCAGCTCCGCCCGATCAGCCCGCCGGCC
>JAGXAV010000277.1 GCA_018971455.1 Rhodospirillales bacterium | reverse complement strand
GTGCGCGACGGCGCCTGGGAGAGGATCGCGGCCCATGAGGGCGCGGTGCTGTCGCTCTGTGCCGACGCCGCCCCCGCCGGCTGGCTGAGCGGCGGCGATGACGGGCGTTTCCTGCGCATCGACCCGCGCGGCGCGATCGGCGAGATCGCCGGGTACGGCATGAAATGGGTCGAGCACGTGGCGGCCTTCGCCGACGCGAAGACCCGCCTCCTCGCCTGCACCGTCGGCAAATTCGTCCATCTGTTCGACGGCGCGGGCGGGAAGCTGAAATCGCTCGAGCACCCCTCCAGCGTCACCGGCATCGTCTTCGACGCCAAGGGCAAGCGCATCGCAGCCTCCCACTACAACGGCGCGAGCCTGTGGTTCACCGCCTCCCGGACCGACAATCCGCGCCGCCTGGAATGGAAGGGCAGCCATATCGGCATCGCCATCAGCCCGGACGGCGATGCCGTCGTCACCGCCATGCAGGAGAACGCGCTGCACGGCTGGCGCCTTTCCGACAACCAGCACATGCGCATGAGCGGCTATCCGTCCAAGACGCACGCCATCGGCTTCACCCGCAGCGGCAAATGGCTCGCCAGCTCAGGCGCCGAATCGATCGTGCTGTGGCCGTTCTTCGGCGGCGGGCCGATGGGCAAGGCGCCGACCGAGCTTGCCGGCGGCGACGGCGTGCTGTGCACCACGCTGGCCTGCCACCCGCAGAACGAGCTGCTGGCCGCCGGCTTCTCCGACGGGCTGGTGGTGGTCGCCGACATCGCCTCCGCCCGCATCCTGCCGGTCGCCGCCCCCGGGCGCGGCCCGGTCTCGGCGCTGGCATGGAGTGCCGACGGTACCGATCTGGCGTTCGGCACCGAGACCGGCTTCGCCGCCGTCATCGATTTCTCCAGGAAGTGAAGGCCCGCACCGCATGAAGATGATCACGTCCCAGGGCATGCGCATGCCCGCCCTCGGCCTCGGTACCTGGACGATGAAGGGCGAAGCCTGCACCGCCGCGGTGCTCGGCGCCCTGTCGCGCGGCTATCGCCACATCGACACCGCGCAGATGTACGGCAATGAGGAGGCGGTCGGCGCCGCCCTGGCCGCGACCGACGTGAAGCGCGCGGACATCCACCTGACATCGAAAGTCTGGTGGGAGAATCTCGCGCCGGACGCGATGCGCCGCGCGCTCGATGCCAGCCTGAAACAACTCCAGACGTCGTATGTCGATCTCTACCTGATCCACTGGCCGTCACCCACGATGGACCTGCCGGCCGCGCTGGCGCAGATGGTCGCCTTCAAGGAGCAGGGCCTGGCGCGCGCCATCGGCGTGTCCAACTTCCCGGTCGCCCTGCTGCGCCGCGCGGTCGAGGAGATCCAGGCGCCGGTCGCCTGCAACCAGGTCGAGTACCATGTGCTGCTCGACCAGTCCAAGCTGCTCGCCTATGCGCGCGCGAAGGGCGTGGCGCTGACCGCCTATTGCCCGCTGGCGCGCGGGGGGCTGGCCGAACATCCCGGCCTCGCCGCCATCGCCGCGAAACATGGCGCAACACCCGCGCAGGTGGCGTTGAAATGGCTGCTCGACCAGGACGGCGTCGCCGCCATCCCGAAGGCCGCCCGCGCCGAAAGCCAGCAGGCCAATCTCGACGCGCTCGCGCTCACGCTCGACGACGCCGACCGCGCGACGATCGCCGCCCTGCCGAAGAACGATCGCTGCGTGAACCCGGCTTTCGCCCCGGCGTGGGATTAGGCGGGCCGGCGGGCCGGGGATCGAGCGGGCACGGCGGCGCCGCCCGGGAGGAGGCCGTGCAGCAGCCCATCGGCGGCCGCGACGACGTGGTTCTCCTGCGCGATCTGCGCCTGTTCTGCGAGGTGGCGCGCCGCGCCAGCTTCAGCGCCGTCGCGCTGGAGTTCGGTGTCTCGCCGA
The DNA here is from genome assembly GCA_018971455.1 of Rhodospirillales bacterium. GTDB lineage: Bacteria > Pseudomonadota > Alphaproteobacteria > Acetobacterales > Acetobacteraceae > REEB85. The sequence goes on along the minus strand of JAGXAV010000277.1, from coordinate 2,023 downwards.
CGCATGTCAGCACCCGCATCGCGCAGCTTGAAAAGGCGCTGCGGGTCAAGCTGCTGCACCGGACCACCCGCCGCGTCGCCGTCACCGAGGATGGCGAGAAGGTCTTCCGCAACGCCATGCAGATCATCGAGGATCTCAGGCGCATGCGCGAGGACCTCTCCAGCACCCGCGCCGAGCCGGCCGGCATCCTGCGGATCAGCTCGGCGCTGCGGCTCGGGCGAGACCACGTTGCCCCGGCGCTGTCCGCCCTCAAGCACCAGTTTCCCAACCTCGTCGTCTGGCTTGAGCTGTTCGACCGGCGGGTCGATCTCGTGGGCGAGGGATTCGATCTCGATCTGCGGGTCGGCGACGTCGATGAACCCGACCTGATCGCCCATCACATCGCCCCCAGCCCGCGCGTCTTCTGCGCCGCGCCATCCTATCTTGCGCGGCGCGGCGCGCCGGCGAGCCTCGGCGATCTGGCGCAGCATGACTGCCTGCTGTACCGCGAGCGCGGCGAGGCCTTCGGCGTGTGGCGCGCGGTCGGCCCGGATGGCCAGGAGACCGTCAAGGTCGCCGGTTCGATGGCGTCCAACCACAGCGACGCGGTGCTGCAATGGGCCGCCGACGGCCACGGCATTATGCTGACGGCCGCCTGGAATATCGCCCGCAGCCTCGCCGAGGGCAGCCTGGTCCGCGTGCTGCCGGCCTGGTACCAGCCCGCCGATATCTGGGCGGTGTCGAGCATGACCGGCCGCCAATCGGCCAAGATCGAGGCCGCGGTGCGCGTCCTCAAGGAGCACCTCAACCAGGGGCCGCACCGCATCCCCGGGCCCTGAGCGGCGGGCGCATTATCCCAGCGGCGCGCATTCACAATCATGGCTTTGCCGGATGATGCCCCACCGCCATCCTGCTATGCGGGCGGCACGGGCGCCACCCATGCCGCGCCCCCGGGGAGCAACCGCCATGCCAAGCACCGCCATCATCGGCGCCGGCGCCATCGCCCATTGCCATGCCGAGGCGCTGACCCGGCTGGGCGTGCGGATCGCCGGCGTGCTCGATGCCGATCCGGACACGGCCCGCCGCTTTGCCGCGCGCTACGCGGTGCCGGTCATCACCGACCTCGCCGCCGCGGTGCGCGGGCTCGACATGGTGCATATCTGCACGCCGCCGGCCTATCGGATCGCGTATGCGCAGGTGGCGATGCAGGCGGGCTGCCATGTGGTGATGGAAAAGCCGATGGCGATCACCGTGGCGGATGGCGAGACCCTGGTGGAGATGGCGCGCGCCAGCGGCGTGCGCCTGATGATCGATTTCAACCACCGCTTTCGCGCCGGCTTCCAGGCCCTGCTGGACGTTGTGCGCTCGGGCGCCATCGGCGAGGTGGTGAGCATCCATGTCCAGCGCATGGGCATGCTGGGCGGCAATGCCGGCACACGCAACGACACCTGGCGCCGCAATCCGCGCAGCGCCTGCGGCATGAGCATCGAATCGCTCTCGCACGACATCGACATGATCATGCAGCTCGCCGGCCCGATCGCCAGCGTGCAGGCCGAAACCCGCGCCACCCTCGCCGACGCGCCCACCTTCGATACCGACGTGAACGCCGTCTTCGCCCTGGCCGGCGGGGCGATGGCGGGCATCAACGCCAGCTGGTCATCCTGGCTGAAATCCAGCGCCCGCAGCGTCGTCGGCACCAAGGGCAGCGCCATCCTCGAAGGCGGTGATCTGTTCGACTTCGCCCGGCTGCGCCTGCGCACCGCGCAGATGCCGCACGAACAGGTGACGCGCCTGGACGACATCTACAATTTCGCCACCTGTCCCTCCTACCTCGCCATCAACCGCCACTTCATCGCCTGCATGCAGAGCGGCGCGGACTCGGGCGCGTCGGGCGAACATGCGCTGGAGACCTTGAAGGTCTCGCACGCCATCCTCGCCGCCGCCGCCGGCCGGACGATGGTGCGCCTGTGAGCTCCGCGGCGCGCCCCCCCGCCGGCATCGTCGGCGTCGTCGGCCTCGGCAATATGGGCCTCGGCATGGCGCG
>JAGXAV010000276.1 GCA_018971455.1 Rhodospirillales bacterium | reverse complement strand
CCGGAGACCTGGCGCGCCGCGCCGCCGCGCGGACCTGACGGACCCACCGCCGCGCTCGCCGAAGCGCCCCTCGCGGCGCCGGAGTCGGTGCGCCCGCTGCTCGCCAAGATGCGGGCGAACAATCCCGAGTCCGACATCGCGCTGATCCAGGCGGCCTACGAGATGGCCGCCGCGGCGCATGGCGAGCAGAAGCGCGACAACGGCGACCCCTACATCACCCATCCGCTGGCGGTGGCCGAGATCCTCGCCGATTACCGGCTGGACGACGCCTCCATCGCCACCGCCCTGCTGCACGACGTGGTGGAGGATACCGGCACCGGGCGGGCGGTGCTGGAGAAGCGCTTCGGCGCCGAGATCGCCGGCCTCGTCGATGGCGTCACCAAGCTGACCCGCCTCGAGCTGCAATCGGATCGCACCAAGCAGGCGGAGAATTTCGGCAAGCTGGTGCTCGCGATGAGCCGCGACATCCGCGTGCTGCTCGTCAAGCTCGCCGACCGGCTGCACAACATGCGCACCCTCGGCCATGTGCCGCAGGCGCCGCGCCGCCAGCGCATCGCCCGCGAGACCATGGAGATCTATGCGCCGCTGGCCGAGCGCATCGGCATGGATTCGATGAAGACCGAGCTGCAGACGCTGGCCTTCGCCGAGCTCGATCCCGAGGCGTACGAGTCGATCCAGGCGCGGCTGAACTTCCTGCGCGGCCAGGGGGCGGACGTGATCGAGGAGGTGCGCGAGGAGCTGGCGCGCATCTGCCGCGAGCACGGCGTGCCGGTCGAGGACGTCAACGGGCGCGAGAAATCGCCGTACTCGATCTGGGAGAAGATGCAGCGCCGCAACGTGCAATTCGAGCAGCTCTCCGACATCATGGCCTTCCGCATCATCGTGCCGACGCGCGATGCCTGCTATGCCGCCCTCGGCGCGGTGCATTCGGCCTATCCGGTCATCGCCGGGCGCTTCAAGGACTACATCTCCACCCCCAAGGCCAACGGCTACCAGAGCCTGCACACCGGCGTCACCCTGCGCGAGCCGCGCAACCAGAAGATCGAGGTGCAGATCCGCACCGGGGAGATGCACGCGGTCGCCGAGAACGGGGTCGCCGCGCACTGGCTCTACAAGCAGGGCTCGGCGGCCGACACCCAGCGTTTCGCCTGGGTGCAGGACCTCAAGGAGATCCTGGAGAACTCGACGCTCGACGAGTTCCTTGAGAACACCAAGCTCGCCCTCTACCAGGACCAGGTGTTCTGCTTCACGCCGAAGGGCCAGCTCATCCAGCTGCCGCGCGGCGCGACCCCGGTCGATTTCGCCTATGCCGTGCACAGCCAGATCGGCGACACCTGCGTCGGCGCCAAGGTGAATGGCCGGCTGATGCCGTTGCGCCACGAATTGCAGAACGGCGACCAGGTCGAGATCATGACCTCGCGCGGCGGCACGCCGAGCCCGCAATGGGAGCGCTTCGTCGTCACCGGCAAGGCGCGCGCGCGCATCCGCCGCTACGTCCAGGCCCAGCAGCGCCAGCAGAGCCGCGATGCCGGCCGGGCGGCGATCGCCAAGGCGTTCCGCGCCGACGGGCTCGACGGCTCGGAGAAGGTGCTGGACGCGGCGCTGAAAGTGCTCAAGCTCGCCACGCTCGACGATCTCTACGTCGCCGTCGGCAATGGCAATGTCGGCGCGAAGGACGTGGTGGCCGCGGCCTACCCCGAACTGCGCCAGGCCGCCCGCGCGCCGCGCATGCTGCCCAGCCTGCCGGCCCGCCCCGGCCGCGCCGGATCGACCGGCCACGCGCTGCCGATCACCGGGCTGGTGCCGGGCATGGCCATCCACTACGCCGGCTGCTGCCACCCGGTGCCGGGCGACCGCATCGTCGGCATCGTCGCCACCGGCAAGGGCGTGACCATCCACACCCGCGAATGCCCGACGCTGGAGAGCTTCGCCGCCACCCCCGAACGCTTCATCGATGTGGACTGGGACCCCTCGGCAACCAGCGGCCCGAAGGCGCGCGGCGAGGGCCATACGGCGCGCATCAGCGTCATCGCCTCCAACGAGGGGCAGGCGATCGCCAACGTCACCAACGCCATCGCCAAGCAGGATGGCGATATCGTCAATCTGCGCATCGTCAACCGGCAGGCGGATTTCTTCGAAATGCTGATCGATGTCGAGGTGCGCGACCTGCGCCAGCTGATCCATGTCATCGCCAGCCTGCGAGCGGCGCCAGGCGTGCATCAGGTGGATCGGGCAAAGGGCTGACGGGCATGCGCGGCGCGGAGGTCTCCGCTTGGAAGCCGGGGCGGGCGGGCCGCCTTGCTTGCCCCGGCGCCCGGCGTTGGGGCATGGTCGGGGCATGATCCTCGGGCTGGGTTCGGATATCTGCGACATCCGCCGTGTCGAGCGCGTGCTCGAACGGCACGGCGAGCGTTTCATCGGGCGCGTCTTCACACCGGCCGAGCGCACCCGCGCCGAGCGGCGCAATGGCCAGAATCGCGCCGGCACCTACGCCAAGCGATTCGCCGCCAAGGAAGCCTGCGCGAAGGCGCTCGGCACCGGTTTCCGCCATGGCGTCTTCATGTCCGATCTCGGCGTCGTCAACCTGCCCGGCGGCCAGCCCACCCTGCGCCTCGCCGGCGGCGCCGCCGCCCGGCTGCGCCAGATGACGCCGCCCGGCATGACCGCGCGCATCGACCTGACGATGACCGACGAATATCCCTACGCCTACGCCCAGGTGATCATTTCGCTGCTGCCCGCCCCGGCGGAGCCGGGGCCGGCAGGGCTTGCTTGACAGCGAGGGGAGCGGTGGGCTTCATCCGCGCCAACCCGGTCCGGAAGCCTCTTCAGTGATGGTCAAACGCAAATCCAGCGGCGGCAAAACGAGCAGCGTCAAGTCCGGCGGCGCCAGGCACGGCAGCCTCATCGAGAACATCAAGACCATCGTCTATGCCGGGCTGATCGCCATCGGCATCCGCACCGTGGCCTTCGAGCCGTTCAACATCCCATCGGCCTCGATGGTGCCCACGCTGCTGGTCGGTGATTATCTTTTCGTATCGAAATACAGCTACGGGTATTCGCGCTACTCGCTGCCCTTCTCCCCGCCGCTCTTCTCCGGCCGCATTTTCGCCCACCTGCCCCGGCGCGGCGACGTGGCGGTGTTCAAATACCCGCGCGACACCTCGGAAGACTACATCAAGCGCATCGTCGGCCTGCCCGGCGACCACATCCAGGTGCGCGAAGGGCTGCTCTACGTCAACGGCAAGCTGGCCTCGCGCAAGCTGGTCGGCGACTACGTCACCAGCGAAGACGGCGTGCCCATGCAGCTCAAGGAATATGTCGAGACGCTGCCGAACGGGCGCAAGCACCTCATCGTCAAGGCGACCGACGAAGGCGACGTCAACAACACGCCGGAATACGTGGTGCCGCCGGGGCATTTCTTCGCCATGGGCGACAACCGCGACAACAGCGCCGACAGCCGCTTCATGAACGGCGTCGGCTTCGTGCCGATGGAGAACCTGGTCGGGCGCGCCGAGTTCCTGTTCTTCTCCATCGATGCCACCGCGCCCTGGTGGGAGGTGTGGGAGTGGCCGTTCGAAATCCGCTGGTCGCGGCTGTTCACGGGCATCACCTGAGCAAGCAGCCCCCCGTCCCGCCGGCCGCGCAGGCCATTCTCGGCCATGCCTTCGCCCGTCCGGCCCTGCTCGCCGAGGCGCTGACCCACCGCTCCGCCGCCCATGGCCACGGGCGCAAGGGGGCGGGATCGAACGAGCGACTGGAATTCGTCGGCGACCGCGTGCTCGGCCTGCTGATCGCCGAGTGGCTGGCCGAGCGTTACCCCGAGGAGCAGGAGGGCGATCTCGGCCGCCGCCTCGCGCAGCTGGTCTCCCAGCCGGTGCTGGCCGAGATCGCCGAGAGCTGCGGCCTGCCCGGGCTGCTGTCGATCGCCGCCGGCGAGTCGCGCGCCGGGGTGCGCCAG
>JAGXAV010000275.1 GCA_018971455.1 Rhodospirillales bacterium | reverse complement strand
CACGTTCGGACTGGCCATGTGGGCGACCAGGCTGATGCCGCTGGCCCAGAAGCGCGGATCCTCCGCGGCGCCGGGGATCTGGGCGCGGAACTCGGGACTGAACTCGCCCCAGACGGTGGAGATGTTGACGCCGACCTTCTCGAAGACGCGTCCGCGCATGACGCTCATTACCCCGCCGCCGCCGGGCGCGCCGGTTTCGGTGGGCCGCTGCCAGCTGGTGCGGGAGAAGCTGCCGGGGGCGGCCGGCCCGGCCGTCATGTCCTGGCCTGCCCGCTCTGCGGCCTCCTCCCCCTCGATCGCTTCGAAAGCGGCACAGAGCCGGTCGCGCAGCGCCTCGAACCAGATGCGGGCCGGCTCCTTGAGTGCGGCATGGGCCAGCCCGGCATGGGGCGGGGCGGCATCGGGCGGGGCGGGGTGGGCGTGCGACATGGCGAATAATCCCGGATGGCAGGCGGATTAGAGTGTAGATGAGGCCGGGCGCATGTTGCAGGGGCGAAGGGGGGCGGCTAGATTGCCCGGGTTGCGTGGCTCGCCCGCTCCGCCACCCGGCGCCCTGCCGGCCGGTGGTGGGCCGCTTCGTGTCTGTATCCCCTGCGCCGCGCCGCGGCGGCGGGTTTATTGCTGGGACGAGGGAATGATGGCCGATACGATGACGGTAAATGGCGCCCACGGCGCCGGCGGGCCGGGCGCAACCAAGCGTGACTTCCTGAAACTCGTGGCCAGCGCCGGGGCGGTGATCGGGGTCGGCGCCATCGCTTGGCCGCTGATCGACAGCATGAACCCCTCGGCCGACGTGCTGGCGCTGTCCTCCGTCGAGGTCGATCTGACGCCGATCGCGGAGGGTTCGGGCATCACCGTGCTGTGGCGCGGCAAGCCGATCTTCGTGCGCCATCGCACGGCCAAGGAGATCAAGGAAGCGGAGGACGTGAAGCTCTCGGCGCTGATCGAGCCGCAGGCCGACTCGGCGCGGGTGAAGGCGGGCCACGCGCAATGGATCGTGGTGATCGGCATCTGCACCCATCTCGGCTGCATTCCGCTCGGCAACAAGCCGACCGATCCGCGCGGCGATTACGGCGGCTGGTTCTGCCCCTGCCACGGCAGCCAGTACGACACCTCCGGGCGCGTGCGCCACGGGCCGGCGCCGCTCAACCTGAACCTTCCCGACTACGCGTTCGAGAGCAACACGAAGATCAAGATCGGCTGAGGCGGCCCCGCCACAGCTTCGGAGCACACGCACATGGTTGGCCTGCACAAGAGCGAATTCGCCAATCCGGTGATAAACTGGATCGACACCCGCCTGCCCATCTTCACGATGATGCAGAAGGAATACGGGGTTTTCCCGACGCCGAAGAACTTCAACTATTTCTGGAACTTCGGCGCGCTGGCGATGGTCAACCTGGTGATCATGATCGTCACCGGCATCGTCCTGGCGATGAACTACAAGCCGGACGCGGCGCTGGCGTTCGACTCCGTGCAGCGCATCATGCGCGACGTGAATTTCGGCTGGATGATCCGCTACGTCCACGCCAACGGCGCCTCGATGTTCTTCATCGTCACCTACATCCATCTCTTCCGCGGCCTCTATTACGGCTCCTACAAGATGCCGCGCGAGCTGCTGTGGATGATCGGCGTGGTGATCCTGCTGCTGATGATGGCCACCGCGTTCATGGGCTACGTGCTGCCATGGGGGCAGATGTCCTACTGGGGCGCCACCGTCATCACCAACCTGTTCTCGGCCATTCCGGTCGTCGGCAACAGCATCGTGACCTGGCTGTGGGGCGGCTTCGCGGTGGGTGACGCGACGCTGAACCGCTTCTTCAGCCTGCACTATCTGCTGCCCTTCGTGCTGGTCGGCGTGGTGTTCCTGCACGTCGCGGCGCTGCACATCACCGGCTCGAACAACCCGCTCGGCATCGAGGTGAAGGGCCCGCAGGACACGCTGCCCTTCCATCCGTACTACACCGTGAAGGATAGCGTCGGCATCTGCGTCTTCCTGCTGGTGTTCGCCGTGCTGGTGTTCTTCGTGCCGAACTTCTTCAGCTCGCCGGACAATTTCATTCCGGCCAATCCGCTGGCCACGCCGGCGGAGATCGTGCCGGAATGGTACTTCCTGCCGTTCTACGCCATCCTGCGCTCGGTGCCGAACAAGCTCGGCGGCGTGATGATGATGTTCGGCTCCATCGCGGTGCTGTTCGTGCTGCCGTGGTTGGACACCAGCAAGGTGCGCAGCTGCAAGTTCCGTCCGGTCTATCGCCAGTTCCTCTTCCTGCTGGTGATTGCGGTGATCACGCTCGGCACGGTCGGCGCGCATCGGCCGGAGGGCATCTGGGTGTATCTCGGCCGGGTGGCGACGCTCTACTACTTCCTGCATTTCCTGGTGATCCTGCCGGTGCTCGGCAAGCTCGAGCGCACATTGCCGCTGCCTGAAAGCATCAGCCGGAAGGTGCTCCCCGGCGGGGGCGGCCCGCTGCCCGGCGGCGCTGCGGCCAAGCCGATGGAGAAGATGTGATGCGCTCGCTTGTCCTCGCCTCTCATGTGCTCGCCGCCCTCGGGCTCGCTTCGATGGGACTGCTCGCCGCCGGCACGCCGGCGCGTGCGCAGGAGGCGCTGCCGCACCAGGAATGGAGCTTCAACGGCCCGTTCGGTCCCTTCGACCGCGCGGCCGCCCAGCGCGGCTACCAGGTCTACAAGGAGGTCTGCTCGAACTGCCACTCGCTGAAGGCGGCCTATTACCGCGACCTCGCCGGCATCGGCCTGTCGGCCGAGCAGATCAAGGCGACGGCGGCCAGCGTGACGGTTCCCGATATCGGGCCGGACGGGGCGCCCGCCGAGCGGCCGGCCCTGCCGTCGGACCATTTCCGCTCGCCCTTCCCCAACGAGTTGGCCGCGCGCGCGGCGCTGAACGGCGCGCTGCCGCCCGATCTTTCGGTGATCGAGCTGGCCCGCGAGGGGGGTGCCGATTACGTCGATGCCCTGCTCACCGGCTATTCCGATCCGCCGGCGGGCATGAAGATGGGCGACGGCATGAACTACAACAAATATTTCCCCGGCAACCAGATCGCCATGCCCCGCCCGCTGCAGGACGGCCAGGTGACCTATGCCGACGGCACCCCTGCCTCGACGGCGCAGGAGGCGCATGATGTGGCGACCTTCCTGGCCTATATCGCCCAGCCCGAAATGGAGGCGCGCAAGCGCATGGGCGTGAAGGTGGTGCTGTTCCTCATCTTCCTGACCGGCATCACCTACGCGGTGAAGCGCAAGGTGTGGTCCGACGTCGATCACTGAGCCGCATGGCCATCCCCACAGAACCGCCGCATCCGCAAGGGTGCGGCGGTTTCGTTTCGCGGAGAGTTCCTCATGCCCGACACCATCCAGCCGGTCATCGGCATCATCGGCGGCTCCGGCCTCTACGACATTGACGGGCTGGAGCAGAAGGCCTGGCGCCATGTCAGCACGCCGTGGGGCGAGCCGTCCGACGCGCTGCTCGAAGGCGTGCTCGGCGGCGTGCGCTGCGTGTTCCTGCCGCGCCATGGCCGCGGCCATCCGCTGTCGCCCTCGCATCTGAACTACCGCGCCAATATCGATGCGCTGAAGCGCGCCGGGTGCACCGACATCCTCTCGCTTTCGGCGGTCGGCAGCCTGAAGGCCGAGCTGCCGCCCGGGCATTTCGTCATCGTCGACCAGTTCATCGACCGCAGCTTCGCGCGCGAGAAGAGCTTCTTCGGCGATGGCTGCGTCGCGCATGTCTCGATGGCGCATCCGGTCTGCCCGCGCCTCGGCGACGCGCTGGAGGGGGCGGCGCGCGGGCTCGGCCTGCCGGTGACGCGCGGGGGCAGCTACCTGGTGATGGAGGGGCCGCAATTCTCCACCAAGGCGGAGAGCGAGCTGTACCGCAGCTGGGGCTGCTCGGTGATCGGCATGACCAATATGCCCGAGGCCAAGCTCGCCCGCGAGGCGGAG